>CAZRUT010000027.1:0-8772 GCA_964603215.1 uncultured Nitratifractor sp. | reverse complement strand
GTCCGACCCGACGGCACGGGCGGCATCGGAAGTCACGGCGCGGATGCAGCGTTCGGCCATGGGTTCGAGCGCCCCCCGGTGGTGGAGCATGAGGGTTGCGCGCATTTCGTCCCAGAGGCTGAGTGATGTGTTGGAGCTCAAACCGTCCGTGGCGATGCAGAGCGGCAGGTCGAAGTCTTCGATCGGCAGGCGGCCGCACCCCAGGAGGCGGTTGGAGCGGGGGCAGTGGGCGACACGATGTCCCTGTGCTTCCAGGTGGCGTCGTTCTGCGGCATGGGTATGGGTTGCGTGGACAAACAGCGTCGGATGGCCGTCAAAAGCATGGAGAAATTCGTCGATGGATGTGACAGCCTTGTCGGTGCCGAAAAACTTCTGAAAAAAAGCACGAAAACCTCCGCGGTTATGTTCCAGCCATTCCCGCTCGGCTGCAGATTCGAGAAAATGGGTTGTAAGGGGGAGGGCATGTTTTTTGGCCAATGCAACAGCTTTGTGCAGCAAGACGGGATGGACGGAGTAGGGGGCATGGATGGCGATGGCCGGTGTCATGCGTGCATCGGGGCCGCACTGCATGCTCTGCTCCAGACGTGATATAAAGTCGCCATAGAGTGCATCGGCGGTGGCCGCTGATGCCCCGATGAGCTCCGTGTAGTATGTGACCCGCTGCGGTGCCGTGCGGCATACTTCCAGATCAGTCCCTGTGCTGCTGATGGCCCCCAGATGGGTGATGCCGCTCTCCAACATGGTGCGGGTTGCCGTGTACATGGTTTCCGTGTCGCATTGCGCGACCAGCGCATCCCGGTGGACGATCACGCTGTCCAGCCAGCGCATAAAATCACCATATTGCAGGGTGGTGCGGTTGGCCGAAAATTCCAGGTGGACATGGGCATTGATCAACCCGGGGTACAGGACGGTGTGGGGTGGCAGGGTGTGGATGGATGCATCGGGGTAGCGCTGCATCAACGCTTCGGATGTGTCAATGGCACGTATGCGGTGATCCAGTGCAATGGCCCGCTCGGATACAAAACCGTCCGGGGTGTAGAGGTGATCGGCAATCAAAATCGTTGCAGGCGCCACTCATCGTCCTTTAATCGCTATTTGAATAGAATAATGCCCATATTATACCATAAGGATTTGAAATGAAAATCGTTGTTATCCAAGGTCCCAATCTCAACATGCTTGGCATCCGTGAACAGCACCTGTACGGTCCCATGAAACTCGAAGAGATCCACGAGCAAATGAAAAATTTTGCCGACGAGAACAAAATCGAAATTGAATTTTTCCAGAGCAATCTTGAAGGGGAAATCGTTGACAAAATCCAGGAGTGCATCGGGGATGCCAACGGAATCATCATCAATCCGGCTGCCTACAGCCATACGTCCATCGCCATTCGGGATGCCATTTCGGCCGTAGAGCTGCCGGTGATCGAAGTCCATTTGACCAACATTCATGCCCGCGAAACGTTTCGCCAACACAGCCTGACTGCCGAAGTATGCGCCAGCGTGATTGCCGGCATGGGGCCGTTCGGGTACCACCTTGCCATGATCGGCATGACGCAGATCATGAACGAACTTGCTGCATCCCGTTCGCAGCAAAACTGATGCCATGAACCGTATCCATCGCAATGAAAGTGCAATGTACGCTGCGTGCGGATACAGTTGTGACCATGCTATTTATCTGAAGCTGGGCCGTGATGCATGGTTGATTACCGACGGACGCTATACACTCGATGCCCAACGCCATGTCAGGGGGGCTGAGGTAGTGACCGTGCGCGACCTCCCAAAAGAGGCAGCCAGGCGGATCCGAAAAAACGGCATCAAAACAATAAAATACGACCCCAAAGAGTGGGATGTATATACCTTTGAGCGTCTTCGGAACAGTGCGCCGGTCTGTTGGCGTCCCAAACCGCTGCTTTCCCAAAAAGAGCGCATCATTAAAACGCCCCGGGAGATTGATGTGCTTGCGCAAGCTGCCCGCATTGGTGCGGAGGCGTTTGATGCCTTTGCGGCCTGGATTGGGGAGCACGGGATGGGGCAGAGCGAGCAGCAGCTTTACCGCATGGCCAAAACAGTTTTGGAGGGAGATGCAGGGCGGTCGCTGAGCTTCGATCCCATCGTAGCCGTAGGAGCCAATGCAGCCAAGCCCCATGCCCGTCCGGACCGGACGGTTTTAAAGCGGGGCGATGTGCTGCTGGTGGATGCCGGAATCCAATACCAACGCTATTGTTCGGACCGTACCCGCACCGCCCGGGTGGCCAGCGGATTTGACTTTGGCCTGACACAGCGGTTCAAAAAGAAAAAGGTTCAAAAAGCCTACGATGCCGTGTGCAAAGCCCATGATCGGGCCATTGCCAAAGTCCGCAGCGGCATGCGGGCCCGGCAAATCGATGCGCTGGCACGGACGGTGATCGAACAGGCGGGGTTCGGGTCGTATTTCGTCCATGCTACCGGTCATGGTGTGGGGCTGGACATTCACGAGCTCCCCGTCATTGCCTCCCACAGCCGTACCCGGATCGAGGATGGGATGGTTTATACGATCGAACCGGGCATTTACATCCCGGATCTTTTCGGCATACGGATCGAAGACACGGTAGTGATGGAGCAGGGGCGCGCGCGTGTCCTGTAGTCGGAGTTGACGGAGCGATGGGACACACAGAAGCGGATCGCACAGTGTCGGAGTCGATGGGACTGCGCTGGGTGCAGATGCGCCATTTTCCCCACCGGTCGCTGCACCCCCGATACCGTACCGCCCCCCACGATGCCCTGATCGGTATTGGAGGCAATCTGGGCAATGTATCCGGGCGTTTTGCGCGCCTTTTTGCCTATTGGAGCCGATCACGTCGGGTCGAAATTGTTGCGACCAGTCCCATCCTGATCAATCCTCCGTTTGGGTACCGGGAGCAGCCCGAATTTTATAATGCGGTGGTTCATGTGCACACCCCCCTTGACCCGCAGGAGCTTTTGCGCTATATTTTGTACACCGAAAAGCGTTTCGGACGGAAGCGGACTTTTCCCAATGCCCCCCGGACGCTTGATTTGGATTTGATTTTTTATGACCGCCGCCGTATCGAGACATCCCGACTGTGTCTGCCGCATCCTTTTTGGTGTGTACGGGACTCGGTCGTGATGCCGCTGCAAAAGATGAAAGGAACAATACCATGGTAGAAGAAACCTTCAGCGCCCCCACACCCCGTGAAGCCTTTGAACTGGCACGGAAACAGTATGGCGTATTCAGCGACCTGAAACTGTTGCGCGCGACCCAGCGGCGAGATGCGGCGGGACGACTGCATGCGGAGATTGTCGTAGCCGTTCCTCAGGAGGATTATTTGGCCAGCATCGGCGTGGATGAAGAAGAGGCACTGATGGATGAATTGCATCAGCTGCGCCAAAAGATGGAGCGGATGAAAGCCGCCATGCACCCACCGGCACCGGAACACAGCTACATAGAAGCAGTCAAAACGATGATGCAGGAGCGGGGGCTTCAGCGTCGTTGGCTTGATGCACTCCTCGATCCGCTGGCCGGCGAAAGCATGGCGGGTGACAAATCGCTGCTGACGGCCTATGTTCTGGAGGAAATGGATGAGCGGCTGATGGTGCAGCCCGAGCAATCGGGAATGCCCAGGCGCCTCATGCTGCTCGGTCCCACAGGGGTGGGCAAAACCACCACACTGGCCAAACTGGCTGCCCGGTACGGACTCGATACGGACCGCCCGCGCTCGGTAGCGCTGATCAACCTTGATACGTTTCGCGTGGGGGCGTATGAACAGCTGGAACATTATGCTGCCACCCTGGGGATTCAACACGTCAAAGTCGATACGGTCGAAGGCTTCGGCGCCGCGCTCGATGCGCTGGCTGATTATGATGTGGTGCTGATCGATACGGCGGGCATTTCACCGTACGACATTGGCCGGCTGGTCAAAACGGTCTCCTTTCTCAAAAGCCTTCCGGAGCAGACGCTTGAGACGGCACTGGTGATAGCCGCAACAGCCAAATATGATGACATTGTTGCCATTTATGATCATTTTTCGTTTGTCGATATCGGCAGCGTGATCTTGACCAAGTTCGATGAGACGCGCCGCATCGGGGCATTGCTGGGTTTTCTCCTCGAAAAACAGATTCCCATCAGCTATGTCAGTACCGGCCAGACCGTACCGGATGATCTGGAGCCAGCTGACAAAGAAGCAATGATGATCCGCTTTGTGGAAGCACTGCATGTCTAACACACAAGCAGAAACCCTCCGGCTTGATGTGCTGGGTTCGCATCTTTCCGGGCGTACGTATGTGGCACTCAAACCTGTTCATCTGCCGGCCAAACGTCTCAAGAAGCTTCGGGAAGGAGTGCTGATTGCGGGGTGTGACCCGCTCCATCTTCGGATTGTCCGGGACGGGATGGTGCTTGCCCGTGCCAAACTGGGGCAGATCGGTCATCGCGAAACGATACACATCGTTGCGCAGGAAGCCCCGCAGCTGTTTTTGAAAGACCCTCCGCGCAAACACATACTGCTCGAAACCCGACTGCATCTCTTTCCTGCATCGGAACCGATCGCTGTGGGGACGATCATCGAGTATGATACGCCACGCTCCGGCGCGTTGCTGGTATTGGCCGATCACGTGCCGATTGCACTGGCCGATATGGTGCTGTATCAGGAAGAGCCGGTACTGCGTATTGTGAAGATGCTGCATGGCTGAATCAGTTTTGGTGGGAATGAGCGGAGGGGTCGATTCGACTGTAGCGGCCCTGCTGCTGCAACAGCAGGGATATGCCGTGACCGGTGTGTACATGAAACTGCATGACAACGACGCATACCATGCCGCCAATTTTGCCCATGCCCGACAGGCGGGATCCTATCTTGGAATTGATGTCCATTTTCTGGATATCAGTGATCAGTTTGAGGAAGATGTGGTCTCATATTTTGTTGCGACATATCGTCAGGGCCACACACCCAACCCCTGTGTGGTATGCAATCGGACGATCAAGTTTGGGGCCATGGTGGCGTTTGCCGACCGCCTTGGTGTGGACAAAGTAGCGACCGGTCATTACTTGCAGACCGACGGACGTTTTATTTATATGGCAGCAGATGCCAGCAAAGATCAGAGCTATTTTTTGGCCGAAGTACGTCCGGAAGTGATTCCGCGCCTGGTGTTTCCGCTGGGTGCAATGCTCAAATCCGAGGTCAAAACCCTGGCGGCCGATATTCCGCAATTCCAGGCAATTGCTGCTCAGAAAGAATCGAGTGAAATTTGTTTTGTCGAACACGACGACTACACTGAAGTACTGGCCAAATTTATGCCGATCGACCGGCCGGGTGATGTGGTGGATGTGTCGGGCAACATCGTCGGCCGCCACAAAGGCTATGCCCACTACACCATCGGAAAACGGCGGGGGTTTACCGTGGACGGTGCCCATGATCCCCATTATGTCCTTGCACTCGATCCGGAACGCAACCGCATCACTGTCGGCAAGCGCCACGCCCTGTATGAAGATGCCTTTGGGCTGGCAAGTATCAATCTGTTTGAGGAGCGCAGCGCATTTGACTGCACCCTCAAAGTGCGCTACCGCACCCATGCCGTCGCGGCCCGAGTGACGGTACAGGGGGATCGGGGTTACGCCGAACTGGCCGAACCCGTATTTGGTCTGGCGCGCGGGCAGTTTGCCGTATTCTACGATGGAGCCCGTCTGTTGGGTGGAGGCGTCATCGTCTAAATACGCGGTTTTTTCCATGCTGTTTCCTTCAAAACAAAGCCATATTTCGGTATAATGCCTCCTTTTTATAAACTCAGGGGCATTACCGATGATCGCGGTGCCCTCAACAGGGACGCACGATGAATATTTTTGATGATGATGATTATTTGGTTACGTCTCCGGCGGAGAATTTTTTTAACATTGCCCGGATGGCCAACCGGGATATTGTCAACCATGAAATGGAAAAACTCTTTGACCGTTTGGCAACGCTGGAGATTCTGCTCGAAGACAAAGAGCTTGGCGCAACGTTTGCATCCATGCTCAAAACCCTTCCCTTTAGTGATCCGGAACGTTTCGAGGATGCCAAAAATTCTTTATTTATCGAAACGGTCGGTGCGATTGTTTCGCAACAGGAATAGGAGGGCGCAGTGCACGATGCCGTTGGGAGAAAAATAGAACAGTTTGTTGCCGAACTGGGTACGGATGATGCCCGCCGGCTGCTGGAGCATCTTCCGGCTGGCAAACGGCTTCGGGCGCGACTGATTCTGACCATCTCCGGTACGGATTTGCGTGCCGTCAAGACCGCCGCGATTGTCGAGATGATCCATGCGGCCAGCCTGCTGCATGATGACGTCCTCGACGCAGCCTATGTGCGGCGCGGACGCCCTTCGATCAATGCGACATTTGGCAACAAAACTGCCATTTTGTTTGGTGATCTGCTATACGCCAAGGGTTTTTATGAACTGAGCGGTATTGATCGCAATGTCGCACAGGTAGTTTCCGAGGCCGTTGTGCGCCTGAGCATGGGCGAGCGCCGGGATATGCTCCTCGCAGCCGCATTCAACACCGACCGGGATGCCTACATGGAGATGATCGACCTCAAAACCGCCGCCTTGATCCAGGCCAGTGCCGAAGCTGCCGCCCTGCTGGCGGGGAAACCCCGTGCGCCGTACCGGACGTATGGACGCAACCTCGGTATCGCATTTCAGATGATTGATGATCTGCTGGATATTACGGAAGATGCTGCCACGCTGGGCAAACCGGCGATGCATGATTTTGTCGAAGGAAAAACCACATTGCCGTATATCGACCTTTATGCTGCGCTGAATCTGACCGATCGGGCCCGCCTGGCCGGCATGCATGCCCGACCGCTGCGCGCTGGGGATGCGGCGTGGATCCGCACGCAGATGGCATCCCACCACATCATCGAGCGGGCGCGCGCAGAAGCCCGTACCTGGATCCAGGAGGCGATCGATCTCATGCAGCAGGCCGGAGAGCCTGCGCTTGAGGCCATGGCCCAATCGATGATCGAGAGGAGTTTTTAGTGCATTATCTTGTTGTCAGTTTTAACTACAAACACTGTTCACTGGAGAGTCGGGAAAAAATAGCATTCAAAGATGCAGAAGCGACCCGGCGTTTTCTGGACCTGTTTGTTGGATTGGAGATGGTGGACGAAGCGTTTGTGATCAATACATGCAACCGCATCGAAATCGTTGCGGCCACCCGGGACAACTTTGCGACGTATCATGCCGTGATCGGTTTGTTGAGCAAATGGACTGATGCGACTTTTGATGCATTGGCTGCGAGTGCACTGCGGCTTGAAGACGAGGCAGCAGTGGAGCACCTCTTTTCGGTGGTCGCTTCACTTGATTCTCTGGTGATCGGTGAAGCGCAGATCACCGGGCAGGTCAAAGAAGCATTTCGCCTGTCGCACGCAAACAATACCGCCGGTAAAACGCTCAACCGTGTCCTCAGCTATGCGATAAAATGTGCGGCTGAAGTGCGCAATGTCACCCGCATTTCCCAAAACCCCATTTCGATCGCATCGGTTGCTGTTGCGCAGGCGGTCGATGTGTTGGGGGGATCCATCGCAGGAATGACTGGAGTCGTTGTGGGATCCGGAGAGATGGGGCGCCTGGCCGCCAAGCATCTGTTGCGTTCCGGCGCGGATGTCCTGTTGCTCTCCCGCAATCGTGCCCACGCCGAGGCGTTGGCCGAAGAACTGGGAGAGAATGTCCGGGTGACCGATTTTGACCGGCTGCGTGTTGCCATCAACCGCTACCGCCTCCTTTTTACCGCCACAGCGGCACCCGAACCGATCATCACATCCGACATGATCACAGAATCGGCCCTGGAGCGCTTCTGGTTTGATATGGCGATTCCCCGGGACATTGACACTGTGACCGACCCAGCCATCCATCTTTACCGCATCGATGATCTTCAGGCGATTTCCAAAAACAATCATGCCTTGCGTCAGGAGCAGGCTTTGCAGGCCGGCGAGATTGTCCGTCGCTACCGTGAAGAGTTTTTCCAATGGCTTCGGGTCCTTTCGGTCGAGCCGGTCATCAAGCGCCTCCGCCTCCGCATCGACAGTGTTATCGATGCCGAAATTGCTCGCACCGTCCGCAAAGGCTTTGTGCCGGCCGGTCACGAGGCCAACATCAAACGGATGGTCACCCAGGTGTTTGACACATTCCTCCACGAACCGACCCGAAATCTCCGTGCCATTTCAAAAACCAGCGAAGGGGCACCTGCGATCGAAGCACTCAAAGCGATCTTTGATATTTCGACTGAGGATGTCGATCCCCAGAAATACAAAAAACTCTCCGACGCGGCGCGCCATCATCACAGCCACCCGCCCACTTCATCCCCCCATCAAGGAGCCCACTGATGCGTTGTTCCCGCATGTTGATCCCCACCAAAGAGATTCCAAACGATGCTGCCCTCCCGAGCCATGTTTATCTGATTCGGGGCGGATTTATCCAGAGTGTCGGGGGGAGCGGTCTGTACAACTTCCTTCCGCTGGGCAAACGGGTACTTGACCGGGTGCGGACCGTTGCCAAAGAAGAACTGGATGCAGCCGGATGTCAGGAAGTAGATCTGGCATTTGTGACGCCGGCATCCCTCTGGGAAGAGAGTGGACGGTATGCCCGGTACGGCAAAGAGCTTCTGCGCTTTAAGGACCGCAAAGGGAACACCTTTGTTCTGGGCCCGACGCATGAAGAGATGATGGTCAATCTGGTACGCAATACGGTCAAAAGCTACAAACAGCTCCCCATGAACCTCTACCAGATCAAAACCATCCACAAATGG
>CAZRUT010000026.1:0-8861 GCA_964603215.1 uncultured Nitratifractor sp. | reverse complement strand
CGCTACGACATCATTGTCAAAGGAATCGAGTCTGAGGCGCAGCGCAACGTAATCGCTTCCCTTCACGATCCAATTTTTCTCCAAGGCGACCTCACGGCACCCCCCATGGATGCAGCAGCATTCGACCAGCGGTACATTGTTGATACATGATGTTGGTTCCCGTATACTCTCTTGCGGCCCATCAAAATATTTCATATAGTCGTATCATATTTTTCAAGGAGGCACCATGCAATGTTGGCTGATCCACCCCTTGTTTTGGACGCTGCTGGCTGTCGGTTCCATCGCATTACTTCCGTGGATCGTCCCTGACAAGCCTGTGCCGCACTATTCAGATGCGGCATTGCGCCATTTGGCGCTCACATCGGGACTGGCCCCCACACCCACGACTTACCCGGCATTACTCAAAGTAATGGATGCTCCGGACAACCCCATGAGTCGCGCAAAAATTGCATTGGGCAAACAACTCTTTTTTGATCCCCGTCTCTCCCGTGACAAGCATCTCAACTGTGCTGCGTGCCATCTCCTGGAATCGGGCGGCGATGACAATCGCCCAACAGCCATCGGGTATCACGGCCGTGCCAACCCTGCCCATCTAAACACCCCTACAGTCCTCAATGCCGCTCTGGCAAAAGCACAATTCTGGGATGGGCGCGCCCCTGATGTCGAAGCACAAGCCGGCGGACCGATTGAGGCTCCGTTCGAGATGAATATGACGCCGAACGAGCTTGTGAAACGCCTTGAAAAAGACCAGGAGATGGTCGATGCATTTTCCGAGGTATTTGGAAGCCGAACCATTACGTTCCGCCGTGTGCGCCAAGCCATCGGTGCCTACGAACGCACACTGCTAACGCACGGCGCATTCGATGATTTCCTTGAAGGGAACAATACGGCAATCAGCCCCCAGGCCAAACGGGGCCTGACGCTCTTCATCGACACAGGGTGCAAAGGGTGTCATGTCGGGATGAGTGTCGGCGGCCAAAGCATCCAGCGCTTCCCGTTGCGCCGATATTGGTCAGATTATTTCGGCATGGTGCTCTCCCCAAACCCCACGATCAAAACCAGTCCGTTTCCCTTTGAGAATACTGGCGGATTTCTTGGGCGCAACGGTGCATTGGAATTTCGCGTTCCGATTTTGCGCAACATTACCCGCACCGCCCCCTATTTTCACAACGGCAATCAGAAAAAACTTGAAGAAGTGGTACGCATCATGAGCAAGTATCAAATCGGAAACGAGTTTAGCCCCCAACAGATCAATGATGTGGTGGCATTTCTCAAGACACTCGAAGGGAATCTAGTGGCCTATTAGGGGCCCCTTCAATGACCTCCCGGCAAATGCCAATGGCGTTTCCATGCGACCATGCGGAGCGCGACGCCACAAATAAAAAGAGATAATATGGCCGGGGTATTCATGAGATGTGCTGCGTGCATCCCGTACGCCGATGCCCCAACGCCCAAGGCAATCATGCCATAAAATCCCCCCTGAAGCACATACGGAACCTTATTGATAAGGATGTCGCGCAGGATGCCTCCTCCAATAGCTGTTGTAAAGGCCATGGCGGTGACACCGGCGAGGCTGAATGAGGTTGTCTTCAGTGTGGCCAAAGCGCCGGAAAGGGAAAAACTGACCATTCCGACGGCATCAACCAATACAAAAAGTGCTTTGGATTCCAGATTGAATGCATGGAATCGGTGCAACAGCAAGAGTAGTGTTGTGATGCCCAACACAAGGTAAATCGGCAGCGCATGGGTCAGGGCAATCGGTGAACGATCGATCAGGATATCCCGCATGATTCCGCCCCCCAATGCAGTCAAAAAGGCCGCAATATAAATCCCGAGCAGATCCAACCCGTTGCGCCGGGCGATATAATACCCGCTGGCCGAGAAGGCCGCGACCCCTACTATTTCGGTGAGCTCCAGGATCATGCGGCCGGATGGATCAGTGGTCGAGGATTTGCTCAAGGAAGAGTTGAAGCCGATCGCTCTCCGGATGGTTAAAGAATGTTTCCGGATCGTTTTCTTCGATGATTTGCCCGGCATCCATGAAGATCACGCGGTCGGCAACCTTGCGCGCGAAGCCCATCTCATGCGTGACGGTGACCATGGTTTTCCCTTCTTCGGCCAGCGAAATCATGACATCGAGTACTTCACCGATCATTTCGGGATCCAGAGCCGAAGTGGGTTCGTCGAAGAGCATGATATCCGGGCTCTTGCAGAGTGCCCGGGCGATGGCGACCCGCTGCTGCTGACCGCCGGAGAGCTGGTTGGGGTATTTATCGGCCTGTTCGGCGATGTTGACGCGGTCGAGGAAGTGCATGGCTGTTTCGACAGCCTCTTTTTTGGGCTTGTTGTATACCCATTCGGGTGCCAATGTGAGGTTGTCGAGGATACTCAAATGCGGAAAAAGGTTGAAATGCTGAAACACCATGGCAACATTGGCCCGCACTTCGCGGAGGTTTTTGACATCGGCATTGACTTCAACCCCCTTGACTTTGATGACCCCTTCCTGATATTCTTCGAGGCGGTTGATGCAGCGGATCATGGTGGATTTTCCTGATCCGGACGGCCCGGCGACGACGACGATCTCCCCCCGCCCGACGTTGAGATTGATGTCTTTGAGGACGTGGAAATCCCCATACCATTTGTTGACGCCCTGTAGTTCGATCATGTGTTCGGAAAAGTCTTTGTTGGTTGCTGTTTCACTCATGGTTAATCCCTATTGTTGGTATCGAGTTTTTTCTCAAGTCGTTTCGAGAAGAACGACATGCTGAACGTGAAGATCCAGAAGACAAAGGCGACAAACACATAACCTTCGGTCTCCATGCCGAGCCAGTCGCGGTCGTTGGCCGTCAGCTGCACCATGGCCAGCAGATCAAACAGGCCGATGATCATTACCAGCGAAGTGTCTTTGAATAACGAAATGAACGAGCCCACGAGGTTGGGGATGGCGACTTTGATCGCCTGGGGAAGAATCACCAGGCGCATTTTTTGCCAATATCCCAGTCCCAGTGCATCGGCCGCCTCGTACTGACCTTTTGGGATGGCCTGGAGCCCCCCCCGGATGTTTTCGGCGATATAGGCCGCTTCGAAAAAGGTAATGCCGATCAAGGCACGTACCAGCTTGTCAAAATTGATCCCTTCCGGAAAAAAGAGCGGCAGAATGACCGAAGCCATAAACAGAACGGTAATCAGTGGCACCCCGCGAATCAGCTCAATGTAAAATACACTGAGTGTTTTGATGATCGGGAGGCGGGATTGGCGCCCCAATGCCAACAAAACGCCGATAGGGAACGAGACGACAATGCCGACGGTGGAAATCACCAGTGTCAGCAGCAATCCCCCCCATTTGCTTGTCTCGACAATCGGCAAGCCCAACAATGTGCTGCCGTGCAGCAGAATGACGGCTGCAATGGGCAATGCAACAATCATACCGATTTTAAACCAGCGCAGGCGGGTGTATTTCAGCACAATCAGTGTCATGATGGCCAGCCCAATGGTGAGCTTGGCCCGCCAAAGTTCCGCTTCCGGATAGAAGCCGTAAATGAACATCTTCAGTTTTTCGGCAACAAAAACCCAGCATGCTCCGTCCCCGGTACAGTCGGCTTTGGCATGGCCGATAAAATTGGCATCCACAATGGCCCATTTGACAAACGGGGGGATGATCATGGCCAATACGGAAATCCCCAGGATCGTGAACACGATATTAAACGGGCTGGAGAGGAGGCGGTGGCGTACCCACGCAATCGCACCCCGTTCACCCAGCGGCGGCACTTTGGCCGGTTTGATTTCATAAACAGCCATCTTATCGCTCCTTGATTTTCATTTTGGCATTAAACCAGTTGAGGATCAGTGATACAAGCAGGCTGATCAACAGGTAGGTCAGCATAGTGATGCCGAGAATTTCCAGTGCCTGGCCGGTTTGGTTGAGGCTGGTACCGGCAAAGATGGTTACCAGCTCCGGATACCCGATTGCGGCCGCCAGCGAAGAGTTTTTGGTCAGGTTGAGGTATTGGTTGATGACGGAAGGGATCGCGATACGGATCGCCTGCGGCAGTACCACGAAACGGAGGGATTGCAACGGGGTCAAACCCAACGCAGTGGCCGCTTCTTTTTGTCCCTTGGCAACCGCTTCAATGCCGCTTCGGATCGCTTCGGCAATGAACGTTGCCGTATAGATCGACAGGGCAAACAGCAGCGCAAGAAACTCGGGGGTAAACACTTTTCCCCCCTTGAAATTGAACCCCTTGAGTACAGGATAGTCAAAATGGACCGGCTGTCCGGAGGCGAAATAAGCCAGCAGGGGAAGAAAAACCACCAACCCCAATCCCGTCCAGAATGCCGGGAAATTCTCCCCGGTTTCTTCGTGGCGGCGCAGTGCCCAGCGGTGAATCCACCATCCGCCGATCAGGGCCGCGACCAAGGCGACACCGATTAGCCAGCTTCCGGATTCAAAGATGGGATTGGGCACAAAGATACCCCGGTTGTTGATAAAGACCCCATCCATAAAATTAAAACTTTTTCGGGTCGCCGGCAGCGTAGCCAGAACGACATTGTACCAAAACAGAATCTGCAGCAGCACGGGGATGTTGCGAAATGTTTCGATGTAGCCGGCGGCAAGGCGGTTGATGAGCCAGTTGGATGAGAGGCGGGCAACACCGATAATCAGCCCAAGAATACTTGAGAGAAGGATGCCGGCAAACGCAATGATAAGCGTATTGAGCAATCCGACCTTGAACACATCCCAGTGGGTGCTTTGGGGTGTAAAAGGGATGGGGGATTCCGTGATATCAAATCCCGCTGTGGAGTGCAAAAAACCAAAACCGGATTTGATGCCCCGTATTTCGATGTTGTGCGCGGTATTGATGGCGATGAAATAGGCGACGGATATAAAGCCGAGAATCACAAGCATCTGATAGAGGATACCCCGGACTTTTTCGTTGCGCAGTAGAGCAAGCATTGGAAATCCTTTTAGCGTGGTGTGTAAGATTGGGCCGTCGTAACATCTTGTGGCCTTCAGAGAAGAAGATTTTACGACGGTTCAAGCAAAGAAGCGAGCCGGCCTGCCCGGAGGCAGAACCATGCTCCAAAAAACCACCCCTTATCGGAATGGCGGAGAGTACATCATGCCGCCTTTGGTCCAGAGAGCATTGAGTCCCCGTGCGATTTTGAGTGGCGTGGTGGCTCCGACATTGCGTTCGAAAATTTCGCCGTAATTCCCCACCTGCTTGATGGCGCGGTAGAATGCATCGGCATCAAGCCCAATGTTTTTGCCCATGGTGCCTTCGACACCGAGGAGGCGTTTGGTCTCAGGATCGTTGCTTTTTTTGGCATTGTCCACGTTGGCACTGGAAATCCCTTTTTCTTCGGAAGTCAACAGTGAATTGCGAACCCATTTGGCGATGTTGAACCATTGGTCATCCCCTTGACGTACGGCAGGCGCAAGCGGCTCTTTGGAGATGATCTCCGGGAGAATGACGAATTTTTCAGGATTCTTAAACTTGGTGCGCGCCGCATAGAGTCCGGACTGGTCGGTTGTGAGGATATCACAGCGGCCGGCGAGGAAGGCTTTGTCCACCTGATCGTTGGTATCAAACGTGATCGCTTTGAATTTCATTTTGTTGGAGCGGAAGTAGTCGGCAAGGTTCAGCTCGGTGGTCGTACCGGCCTGAATACATACCGTGGCTCCGTCGAGTTCTTTGGCGCTTTTGATTCCCAGAGACTTGGGTACCATGAAGCCCTGCCCGTCATAGTACATGACCCCGACAAAGTTGATGCCCAGTGTGGTGTCACGAGTTTCGGTATTGGTGGTGTTGCGCGAGAGGACGTCAATCTCACCACTCTGAAGGGCTGTAAAGCGCTCTTTGGCATTGAGGGGGACGTATTTTACCTTGGTGTTGTCACCCAGGACGGCTGCGGCAAGTGCGCGGCAATAGTCCACGTCGAGTCCACGCCAAGCGCCCTTGGAATCCGCTTCGGAAAATCCGGGAAGTCCGGTGTTGACCCCGCATTTGAGAATCCCGGCTTTTTTGACATCGTCGAGGGTGCCGGCCATGGCGAGTGTTGCGGTTGCCAGCGCGGCAACCGCTGAGAGTTTGAGCAGTCTTTTCATTGTTTCTCCTTTGGAATAATGTAACAGATTTAGTTTAGGGTAAGGAAAATTAAATCCAACTTAAGTTTTAGGAAAATTGCAAGAAAAGGATAAACTATGGGAAGATTCCGGACGCACTGCCATCCCGAAGACAGCAACATGTCAGGAAAGATTGAGAATGTCCACTTCCCAGAAAAAATCGATCCACTCGTGGGCTTTTTTCAGTGTGTAGTCGGCTTCGATGACGGCGGTAGGTTTGTAGAAAATGGTGGCCAGCTTGAAGTCGGCCTGTGGGTACTTTTCTTTGAGAAGGCGCAGGACTGCGCGCAACGTCTCGCCACTGTCGATGATATCGTCCACGATCAGAACCCGCTGGGCGCTTTTGAGATCGGGGATATTGAACACTTCGAGTGTTTCGAGCTTGCGGGTTTTGTCGTAATGGATCGAGTTGAGGGCAAAAAGCCGCCGGGTATCCATCGCCTGCGCCATAAAATGGCCCAGGGTCAAGCCGCCACGTGCAACGGCAAGGAGGGTATCGGGATTGAAATCTTTTATGGTATGCACCAGCGCATCGGCATCACCGACAAACTCTTCGTAGCCGTAATAATACTTTTCCAAAATCCTCTTCCTCAGCCGTGGACGATGAAGACGATCAAAGAAATCAGGGCGATCAGTATTACGCCGAGATTGAGGTCCTTGAATTCACCTTTGGCCAGCTTGATGATGGTGTAGGTCACAAAAGCCGCTGCCAAACCGTTGGTGATCGAGAACGTCAGCGGCATGACAATAATCGCCAAAAAGGCACCGGCAGCCGTGGCGGTATCCATGTGCTCGAAATTGATCCGTCCCAGTTCGGTGAACATCAAAACCCCCACCGCCACCAGCACCGGGAGAATTGCTGGTTCCGGGATGGCCTGGAACAGGGGCAGCATAAACAGGGTGGTTATAAACAGCAATGCCGTAAAAACGGCGGTCAATCCGGTGCGTCCGCCCGCTTCAACCCCACTGGCCGATTCGATAAAGGAAGTGGTTGTTGAGACTCCCAGCAGGGAACCGGTCACCGTCGCCAGCGCATCGGCTTCGAGTGTTTTTTCCAGAGCGGTATCTTCGGCAGTCCCATCCTGAAACAGATTGGCGCGGGCCCCGACGGCGGTGAGTGTTCCCAGGGTATCGAACATGTCCGTAATCAAAAATGTGACAATCACAGGCAGGAGTGCCAGGGTCAGAGCCGATGGAATGTCAAGATGCAGGGCAATCGGTGCGATCGATGCGGGCATACTGAAGAGCCCTTTGGGGAGTGCGGCAATGCCGGTCGCCCACCCGACAATCGACGTGATGGCCACCGCAAGAATAAACGCCCCCCGGACGCGGTACGCATACAAAATCAATACCATCATCAACCCAAAAGCTCCCAACATCACCTGCGGATCGGAAAAATGCCCCAGCGCCACATAGGTGGCTTTGTCCGGAACAATCATTTTCAGTTCTTTCAGGCCGATGAATGCAATAAACGCTCCAATCCCGGCACTGATGGCACGACGCAAATCCAGAGGAATGGACGTCATGATCCAGACCCGAAATTTTGTAAAGGAGAGGATCACGAAAATGATGCCGGAGACGAAGACGATCCCCAGCGCAGTCTGCCACGGGATCTTCATCCCCAGAACCAGTCCGTAGGCAAAATAGGCATTGAGTCCCATGCCGACGCTCATGGCAATGGGGGTATTGCCCCATACGCCGCTAAACAAGGTGGCCAAAATCGTCACCAGCGCGGTGGCAGTGACGACTGCGCCCATGGGCAGTCCGGCATCGGCCAGAATAAAGCCGTTGACCGGGACAATGTACATCATGGTCAGAAACGTAGTCAAACCGGCCATAAATTCGGTTTTGACATCGGTGCCGTGTTCAGAAAGTTTAAAACGGGAAAGCATGGTAAGACCCTTGTAATGTGTGAGATAGACCGCCGTCAAAAGCTGTCCATAGAAGTATAGCACCCGTTAGCTTTGAAGCCATTCCTGTCTTTTTATTGTGCAATCCATTTCGCTGTCATCAATGTTTTTTCTGCGCACGTTACGGTTGCTTCAAACCGATCCCCCTGCCGGTAATATCCGACCCCTTTTGGGGTACCGGTCATGATGATGTCTCCATCTTCGAGCGTCATGAAGCGGCCGATTTCTTCTATCATTTTATCAGGTTTGTACATCATCAGATCGTATGCGGCCTGTTGCACCACCTCTCCGTTGATCCGCATCGTAAATCCAAGCGATGCCACGGCGCCGTCCCATGGAACAAAATCACTCAGGACTGCCGCACCGTCGAAGCTTTTTGCCCGTTCCCACGGGAGCCCTTTTGCTTTGAGGCGGTTTTGGATGTCGGCACGGGTCAGATCAAGCCCGAATCCTATGCCGGCGATGGTACCTTCTTCGATCAGCAGGCACAGTTCTCCTTCGTAGCGGCAGTCGGGTCCGTGATCGGTGAGGGTATGGGCCACGGCCGAATTGGGCTTGACGAAGATCACCATATCTTCGGGGATTTCATTTCCCAGCTCTGCGATGTGGTCGACATAATTGCGCCCGATACAGACGATTTTGGACGGGGTAAGCTGGCGCGAGCCGAAGCGGACAGTGTTCATGGTGGCTCCTGAATAGAAATTGTGGTAGCATTATACTCAAGGACACCGCTTAAACCCAAATGATGCATTAGAGATCACCCATCTTCTGTAAAGCATTAGCACATGGGTATTCACAAAGTATCATCGATTCACCTGCGGGTGAAC
>CAZRUT010000025.1:0-8994 GCA_964603215.1 uncultured Nitratifractor sp. | reverse complement strand
TGAGCTTGCGGAAGTACGTCTTCTGGGGACGACGCTGGGAAATCGTATGCTCGAAATGGGCCCCATGTCCAATCGGAACTTCCCCTGGGTTCTTCTGGGGCGTGCCCTCTATCACCTTCACGTCATTGCCGGCCATTCCCACGCCCGCCGTGAAGCCATCGCCCTCGACATGGACGCAGCATTCAAAGAACAGTGGCTGGACCCTGCGCTCCGGCGCCGACTCGAAACACACCACATGCGCTTCCGTCGCCACGAAACGATCAGCGCCGAAGCGCTCCATGGTTATGCAGCACACCTTCTCCAGGCAATCCGTAAAATAATATAGGGCACCTCCAACTGCCCGCATTTTGTCTCGGTTCATGGTCCGAACTGAACAAAGTTTCGCGTGCGAAACCTATCGACAGGCTATCGAGTGTATAATGCCAAACCCAAATTATTTCGCATGCGAAACAGGAGCACAACATGATCATTACCATTGCACACTCCAAAGGAGGTGTGGGAAAGAGTTTGCTGGCTTGGCATCTGGCGATCGGCCTGCGGGTACCCATTGTGGACCTGGACTTTCAAAAAACGCTGGTTTATACGAACAGCCTGCGACGCGCCAACGGGTTTAAACCGATTGAAATTATCCAGCCCGAGAGCCCAGAAGCCTTTGCCGACTTGATCAATAATTGGCCGGATGAGCAACATATTATCATTGATGTCGGGGGATTTGATTCGAACCTCAACCGCAGCGCCATTTATGTTTCCGATCTGATTATTACTCCGGCCGTTGACCGGGTGACGGAGATTGCCGGACTGTACAAATTTCACCAAATCATCGAAGAGTTGTCCGACAAAATGGAAGTGGATATTCAGGCTGATGTCCTGCTGAATGATGTCAGCCCCAGCGCGCGCGATTTTACGGTGATTCAAGAAATGATTGCCAACCTCGATCATTTTCGCTTGATGCAAAGTGTCGTGGCGCACCGGGCGGATTTCTACCGGACGATGGAAGAGGGCAAGGGGATTACTGAAATCAAGAAACCCACCAAAGCCAAAGATGAAATCCGCAAATTGATGCGGGAAATTCGCACCAAAGGAGCGCAGGATGGCTAAACGAAAAATCAACGCTTCCATGATGTTGGCAGCCGGAGAAGATGCACACCTTCAAACAAAAACACCCCAGGTTTCGCATGCGAAATCGATTGGTGGGGAGCAGTTTCTCGAATTGAAGGTCGCATCGATTCAAACCAATCCCATGCAGCCGCGCCTCCATATCGACGAAGAAGAGCTGGAGGATTTGGCCCGTTCGATCAAGCTGCATGGGTTGATTCAGCCCATCGCCGTCATTCAGACCGGTGCAGAGCGTTACCTCCTCAAAGCCGGCCACCGCCGTTGGCTGGCGCACAAAAAACTGGGCCTCCCCGTCATTAAAGCGATTGTACAGGAAGAGGCGATCCTGAGCCAGCACGAAGGAGACAAAGCTCTGTTTGAGATCGCGGTGATGGAAAACACACAGCGGGACAATCTCAATCCCCTTGAATTGGCCCTCTCGCTCCGCCATGCCATGGACAAAGGGCTCTACCGAAGCCGTGATGAATTGGCTCGGGCGCTTGGCAAATCCAAATCGTACATCAGCAAAATTCTCAAAGTACTCTCTCTCGAAGATCCGATCGTGCAGGATTTATCCCGGCACCGTTCGACCAACGATATTGAATCGCTCTACGAAATTCAAAAGATTCACGATCCACAGGAGCAAGTGGATGTCTATTTTGATTTCATTGCCAAAAAACTAGATCGCAAAGCACTGAGAGCACGCAACAGGCGTCCGGTTTCCAAAGTAAGCACTCCATATACCCTGACCCGCAAGCGCCACCAAACCCGACTCGATCTTGATGTACGGCTGCTGGATGAGCCGACGCGCGAACGGTTGCATGCTGAATTGGAGGCGGTGGTCCAGAAATACCTTTGACAGGACCATCCGGCGTGTCAATGCGACACATTTTTGCTCTCATTGATCCGTACATGGTACAATGGCGCCATGTTTCTGCATATTGATATCGACACGTTTTTTGTTTCGGCCGAACGCTCCGTCCACCCGGAGCTCAAAGGGATCCCCGTTGCTGTGGGAGGACGGAGCAATGTCGAAATTTTTAGCCGAAAACGGCAGAATATTCGCCTGATGCATGAAAATGCGGGTGCATTTGTAACACCGGTATTTTACAGCGACCATGATCGGAATTTTCGTGAACGGTTTGTCGACACCATCGATGGCCGGGAAAAGATTCGGGGGATTGTCACCACCTCCAGCTACGAAGCACGGGCCTGCGGCGTCAAAACTGCCATGCCGCTGGCTCAGGCACTCCGCCTCTGCCCCGCGATGGTGGTGATCCCTTCACACTATCTCCTGTACCACAAGCTTTCCCATAGGATTCATGCCTTTGTCCAAAAAATGGTTCCGGAGGTGGAGCAGTTCAGTATTGATGAATTTTTCACCTATGCCGGTGGCTGGATTCCGACACGCAATATTGAATCATTTGCCCGGGATCTTCAGGCGATGATCCGGGTGGAATTTGATATTCCAGTCTCCATCGGGATCGCCCGTTCCAAATGGACCGCCAAACTGGCCACCGAATATGCCAAACCCTATGGAGTACTGCGGGTGGATAATGTGGCAGATTTTATCGCAGACAAGCCCATCGAAAAATTCCCGGGCATCGGACGGCGCCTTCAGGTACGCCTGCGGGAGCGGGGCATTACCCGATTGGGGCAGGTGGAGGCGGCTCAGGGTTTGTTTGCATCCTGGGGCAAAAGCGGTCGTCAGCTCTATGCCCGGATTTTGGGAACGGACGGCGAGGGGATTGCGCAGCGCCCGGGGCGAAAAAGCATCGGGATCAGTCGGACGTTTGATCCCATCGATCATGCGGACGAAGTGCGCCGGCGCATGATGATTTTGGCACGTCATATCGCCTACATCACCCTGGGGATGGAGGCCAACCCCACCCGTTACACCCTCAAAATACACTACCAGTACGGCATCCGCGCCGCACGTGCCATTCGTGTGGAGCGGATGTTCAGTGAATGGCTCTACAAACAGACGTTGAGCACGCTGTATGCAGAAATTTCCCGCCCGGAGCTGCCCGCAACAAAAATTTCACTTGCCGTATCGGATTTTACCGCCCACCACCCCCGTACCCTCTCGCTTCTTGAACTCGAAGCCGATCATCGCCATCGTGCCGTGGGGGCAAAAGTGCACCAGCTGCGTGAACGGTTCGGCATGGATGTGGTGCGCACCGCCAATGAATTGTAGGTGCCCTGCAGATTGCTTCGTGATGCAGCGGTGCGGCAATCCGTGCGGGAGCCGCCATCATGCTTCAGGGAATCCGTGCGCCAGATATATCAGCACGCATGTCGGCAAATACGGCACGGAATCCCCGGTCAAAACACTGACGCTGCTTGACGGGGTCATTGAGCGTAAAGGCCCCGCAGACTATCCCGGCTTCGTGCAGCGCTTCGACCGGTGTGGTGGCGATCAGTGGTGTATCGACATGGTATCCGATGACGCCGAGGTCGCGGAGATATCGGATGAGATGCGGCGGATGGGTCTGCTCGACATTGGCCGCCAGGTCGAGCGTGGTGTCGAGGGTATGGAGGCGGGCAAGATAACGGTGGTTAAAGGATGAAATGAGGATCGGAAAAGGATCGCTCCGGTAGGGAGCAAGGGCTTTGAGCAGATCGATCAGCAGCGTGTCGGTATCGGCGCGCGGAGAGTCTTTGATTTCGATATTGACCGGCATGGCATATCGGGCACAGAGGGCAAGCGCTTCATCCAGCGTCGGGATGGTTTGGGGTGTCAGTGTATCCGGATCGACCAGTCCGGCCGCGATCGTACCAAATGGATCCGAGGTGACAAACCGGCTGCCGGCATCGAGCGTTCGCAGCAGCGTCCGGTCATAATCAAACAGGCGATGGGGGCGCGGCTGCGGGATGCGGGCATCGGCATCGGTGGTTCGCTCCAGTGTCTCGTCATGAAAAACCATCAGCGTCCCGTCATGGCTTGGCTGGATGTCCAACTCAATGAAATCAAAGTGCCCCACGGCCATCTCAAATGCCGTCAAAGTGTTTTCCGGACGCACTGCACGGTGCCCGCGGTGTGCCCCGACTGCCCCTAAATATGCATTTTTCTGTATCTGATCATAGAAATTCATGTGTAAGATTAAGTCAAAAAACATTAATTGATTCTGAATAGTAACAATTCGTAAACATTTAAAATCTTTTTTATAAACTTCCTACTATACTTACTGGTGTGTTTGTAACCTTTTTGTTATCAAACATTTGTACCATTCGATGGTCAACTCAATTCAAAAGGACGGAAATGAAGAACAAGATTCTACTCAGTGCTGCGGCACTGATGATGACATCCGGTGTGCTGATGGCACAGGAAACGCTGCGGCTGATCACATGGAAGGGGTATGTCCCGGCCGAGCTCAAAGCAAAATTCGAAAAAGAGACAGGCATCAAGCTCAAGGTAACCTACTCCAACAATGAAGAGATGATTGCCAAGCTGCGTGCAACGCGGGGTGGCGGATTTGACCTGGCGCAGCCCAGTCAGGACCGCATCAGTTTCGTGCAAAAGAAATTCCCCATCTATCAACCCATTGACTACAGCAAGGTCAATACGGGTCAACTGGTCGCTTCCATGCTGGCTGCGGTCAAGAAAAATTCCGGTGTCGACGGCAAAGGATATGCTGTACCGTTTTGCTACGGAACCACAGGCTTGATTGTCAACAAAAAAGAAGTTTCCGGCAAGCCCGACTGGTCGGATCTCTGGAATGAGAAATATGCCGGTAAAATTTCCTACCGACTGAAGCGACCCCTTTTGATTGGCGCTGCATTTGGTATGGGCAAAGATCCGTTTGCACTCTATGGAGACAAGGCAGCGTATCAAGCACTAATCGAAGCAGTAACCAAGAAGCTGATTGCGACCAAAAAAATGGTCAAAAACTACTGGACCAGCGGCGATACGCAAAAAGCCAATATGACCAGCGGTGGTGTTGCGATCGAATCCGGTTGGGACGGCATCGGCTGGCAGCTCCACAAAGCCAACGCCGATATCGACTTTGTTGCACCAAAGAGCGGTGCACTCGGCTGGATCGATACCTTTGCCATTCCGGCAAAATCCAAAAATATCGCAGCGGCTTACAAATGGATCAACTTCATGCTGAAGCCGGAAAATGCAGCCGTCTTTACTAACAAAGAGGGGTATGGTACTGCTTCGGCCGGTGCAGAAAAATTCTACAAAGCTGAAATCAAAGACAATTTCGCACGATCGTTCACCAAGGCCGATATCGACAACATCAAATGGCACCCGCCGGTGCCTGCCGGGTTTGAGGAAATTGAGTCAAAAGCACTCGAAAGAATCAAAGCAGCCAACTAAGGACAAGACTTTGCTCCGAGGGGCGTCCCCTCGGGCAACAGGAGCGTCATGCCGATGATTGTCGTCTCAAGCAAATATAGAGGTGCCTTAATATATACGGATGGTGCACGGTGATTTGTTTGTCACGGTAATACATGTGGGTGTCGCACAACAAGCATAAAAAGGGGAAAACGATGGATCATATATTGGAATTGAAAGGTGTCTCAAAATACTTCGGCAATTTTGTTGCCGCAAAAGATGTGGAAATGTTGGTCAAAGAGGGGGAATTTATTTCCGTTCTGGGCCCTTCGGGATGCGGCAAAACAACCCTGCTGCGGATGATAGCCGGTTTTCTGGAGGAGAGCGAAGGGGATATTCTCATTCAGGGAAAATCGATGAAGGGGATCTCTCCGGAAAATCGCCCGGTCAACATTGTCTTCCAGTCACTGGCGCTTTTCCCCATGATGGATGTATATGAAAATGTCGTTTTTGGCCTCAAGCGCAAGAAAATTGCCAAAGAAGAAGCCCGGGATTTGGCCCTGGATATGCTGCACCGTGTGGGCCTGGACGGGTTTGAGAAAAAGAAAATATCCGAACTGTCCGGCGGACAGAAACAGCGGGTGGCGATCGCCCGCAGCCTGGTGATGAAGCCTTCGATTTTGCTGCTCGATGAACCGCTCAGTGCATTGGATCGCAAGCTCAGAGAGCACATGAAAGTGGAACTCAAGGAATTGCAAAAAGAGATCGGCACTACCTTCATCTACATCACCCACGATCAGTCTGAGGCATTGGTGATGAGCGATCGGGTGGCGGTTATGAACAAAGGATTGATCGAACAGCTCGACACACCACACAATCTCTACAACCATCCTGCAACCGGTTTTGTAGCCGGTTTCGTCGGCGAGAACAATCGTTTCGAGGTAGCCAGCCGCGAAGGCGATCATTTGGTGACCAAAAAAGGGTGGAAAGTGATCAAGCCCGGACTCGATTTTGATCCGACGGTGATGTACATCCGCCCGGAAGCTTTTGTCGTCAATCCCCAGAGTGACGTTGCAGACTCGGTGTTGTTTGAAGCCAAGATCAATACGATCCTCTTTGACGGAGCCAATACAAAAATGCTGGTCAAGCCCGAGGGGCGGGACGAGATCCTGATCGCCCTCCCGCAAAATGCCAGATTTCAGGCACTCAAAGAAGGTGATACCGTTCAGGTTGCCGTAGCGTACGACAACATCAAATGCTACAAGGAGTAGGAAATGGATGGTAATAAAAAGGCGTTTTATTTTCTATTTGTACCGGTAGCGCTCTGGCTTTTTCTGCTGATCATTCTGCCGCATATTGATCTTTTTGTGAGCTCATTCAAACCCAACAGCGGCGAGGACACATACACTCTGGAGAATTACATCGCTTTTTTCTCCGACCCAATTTATTGGCGCACCTTTGTCAATACGACGCTCTATGCGATCGGTGTGACGCTGTTGGCGTTCGTGGTGAGTTTTCCAATTTCTTTTTATCTGACCAAAGTCGTTTCCCCTCGCGTAGCAGGTTTTTTGATGTTGCTGCTTTTGATTCCGCTGTGGATTGGCGAGTTGGTTACAATCTATGGCTGGGTTATTCTGTTGGGCGAACACGGCGTTATTAATGAATTCCTGCAATTTCTGGGCCTGATCGACCATCCGCTGTCGCTCATTTACAACAATTTCAGTATGACAATCGGATTGCTCTATATGTCCATGCTCTTTATGATCATTCCCATCATGACTACCATGGAAAGTCTGGATGATGCCATGATTGAGGCGGCGAGTGATCTCGGAGCGAGCAAATGGACGATTTTTCGACGGATTGTGATCCCGCATGCTTTGCCGGGCATTATCAACGGCTCCATCATCGTTTTTATGCTGGTCATCGGAGATTACGTGGCGCCGAATATTCTGGGTGGAAAGAGTTCTTTGTGGTTTACCGAACAAATTTACAATCAATTCCTTTCAACCTTTAACTGGAATCAGGGCGCTGCCTTTGGATTCTTGTTGCTGGTCATCTCTTCGGCGACGATCTGGATAGCGCTCAGGCTCTCTGGGCAGAAATTGGACAAGGTAGGAGACTAAGATGATACGATCACTTCCCAATTCACCCCTGTACAAATATGGCTTCAGGGTCTATGTGACGCTGTTTTTTATTTTTTTGCTGATTCCGCTGGTTGCAGTATCGGTATTGGCCTTCAACGACAGTACCGCGATTACATTGCCATGGAAGGGTATTACACTGGATTGGTTTTTTGCCAATACCACAGAGCGGCTGGGGCTTTTTGCCGATGAAGATTTGCTCCAGAGCGTCTGGGTCAGTCTGCAGACGGCATTTTTGATGGCGGTACTTTCGACCATCGTCGGCACGATCGCCGCTTTGCTTTTCGAATCGTTTACATTCCGGTTCAAAAACCTGCTCTACTTCTTTGCAATCGCTCCCCTGGTCATTCCGGGGGTCATGCTCGGTATTTCGATCTTGCTGGGCTCAACGTTTGTCGGAAACTGGTTGGCCGAACATGCCGGCATCGATTTGGAAATTTTTGGTCCGGGCTTCTGGCTGGTGGTATTGGGCCAGTTCTCATTTGGGGCGACCTATGCCATGCTGCTGGTCTCTGCCCGGCTCAAAAAATTTGATCCCCAGCTTGAAGAAGCGGCACTCAGCCTCAAGGCGACACGACTCCAGTCCATGTGGTATATTACGATTCCGTTCCTCAAACCGGCGATTCTTGGGGCATTTGTCGTGACGTTCCTGATGAGTTTTGCCAACTTCAATACCACGATTTTCCTTGTGGGTTCGGATCCGACCCTGCCGGTCGATCTCTATTCGCGGATCAAGTTTAGCTCCACCCCGGTATTGAATGCCGTTTCGTTCATGATCGTGCTGGCCATTACCCTCATCGCGATCGCCAGTGTATTCGTCAAGCGCAAAAAATCGTGAAATTTATCCATCTTTCGGACACCCATTTGCTGGGTGCCCCGTCGGATAAGCTTTATGGTCTGAAGCCGGCCAAACGATTCAAGAAGGCTTTGCGCAGTATTCAGAAGCATCACAGTGATGCGGCGTTTGTCGTCATCACCGGCGATATCACCAACGGTGCCGATCCGGATGCATACAAATGGCTGCGCAAAAATGTGGATGCCTTTTTCATCCCCCTCTTTCCCTTGATGGGGAACCATGATGACCGCAGCGCTTTTTGGCGCCATTTTCCCGAATGGAAGAGCGGGGATTTTGTCCAATATGTTCAAGAGTTTGACGGATGTGCCTTTATTTTTCTGGACACTTTAGTCGAAGGAAAAGAATATGGCATGCTGTGCACGCAACGGCTTGGGTGGCTCAAAAAACAGCTCGATCGCTATCATGACCGCCCCGTATATCTGTTCATGCACCATCATCCGGTGCCATCGGGCCTGTACCGCATGGATACGGTTGCCAATTTTCGTGCGTCAGAAGCTTTTTGGGCCCTGATCGAGACCCACCCGTCGGTGCGGCATATCTTTTTCGGGCACCTGCATCGTCCCATGCACGCGATCCATCGGCGTATTGCAGTCAGTGCCACCCGCAGTACCACCTTTCAG
>CAZRUT010000024.1:0-8996 GCA_964603215.1 uncultured Nitratifractor sp. | reverse complement strand
CCGCCTGCTTGCGCAAACGGGCCAAAGAAGGACCGGCATCGCCTACATGCGGCGGTTCGGGAAACTGAACCGATTCGAGTGCACGGATATAGCGGATGTGCTGATGGATATCCCCTTCCAGATCTACGCTTTTCGGACGCGCAAAAAAAGATGAAAATTCCTGAATGTATCCATCCAAATCCAATGTGGACGTGAGCGATTTCACGGCGAAAACCTCATGCTCCACTCCTTGCGACTCACGCTTCACCCCGTATCTGATATGTAATATCTCCTGCGCCAAATGCGGTGATGAGGCCCTGACGGTACTCCCGAATGACATGGCCGTCTCGGAGTACTTTGACCACGCCGTCTTCGCGGGTCACGCGGTCGGCCATCAGCAACTTGTAACGGCTAAACGCCCCTTTGAGATCGATCGGAATCTCGATCTCCCCCGCTGACCAGATCGGAAGGATCACCAGCTCATCGGCCCCCGCAAAACAGGAAACAAATCCAGGGAGGTTATCAATGGTCCGGCTGTATTTATGGGGCTGCCAAATGACATTGTGCTGGGAGAATCCGCGCAGCTGGCGGTAGATTTTCAGTGCATCCATGGTGGCCCGAATTTCTGTAGGGTGATGGCCGTAATCGTCGATGACCACACATCCCTCCTGGTTTTGGATGATGTCAAAACGCTTTTTGATACCGCGGTAATTGCGAAAACGGGCGCGCACCGCCGCGACGGATTCCCCCAGTTCCAAAGCGGCCAAAATCGCCAATGCTGCATCCAGGGCAATGTGCGCACCCAACCCCAGCACATCGAACGACCCAAATTCCCGAAAATCGAATCGTGTGTGCGGATGCCCATCGATCAAGACATACTCAATATTCCGTATGTCCCGGGACGGATAGAGTCGAACGGCATCGATTGCCAATTCCGAGAGAAACGGATCTTCGGCATTGATGACCCGCACAGTGGCCAGATCGAGAAAACGGCGGTAGGCCGTGTAAAAACGCTCTTCGTCGTATGCATAGTATTCCATGTGTTCGGGCTCGACATTGGTGACAATGGCCAGATAGGGATGGCTGTTGAGAAAACTCTCATCGCTTTCATCTGCCTCGAAAACTACCCGGTTGTTGTCTCCGTGGCGGACGTTGGAGCCAAATTCCTTGGCAATAGCACCGATCAGGGCATTGGATTGGGGAATCAACGCCGCCAACATAGCCGAAGTCGTGCTTTTGCCATGGGCTCCGCCCACAGCATACACCTCTTTGGTTTCGAGGATAAATTTGAGGGCTTCTTTTCGAGAAAGGAGTTCGATGCCCTGTTCTGCCGCCCGGATATACTCTACATTGTTGGGGCGGACCGCCGCCGAGTAGATCACGCGGTCGGCTCTGTCGACGGCATCCGGGTGATGGGGAATGGTGATTTTGGCACCAAAATTGGTCGCCAGATCATCGGTAATTTCACTCTGGCGGATGTCGCTGCCGCTGATCACGTGTCCGTCGCCCGCCAAAAATTTCGCCAGTGCCGAAAGGCCGATTCCTCCAATCCCGATAAAATGAATATTCATCTATTGATGCTCCTCGAGTACCTTCAGTTCTTTTTTCCCCGCTTCGACATGGTGGGCCCACATGGCCAATGCCATATCGTTTGGCTGGACAAATTCGGTAATAAAAACACTTTTGGGGTCTTCCGGGTCGATTCGGGAAACATCGGCAAAATCCTCGATGAATGTCTCAAAACTGTTGCCGGCCATCACCGAACAGGCATGGATCATCATTGCTTCCCGTATCTCCTCATCCGTAATCTGATGGTAGAGGACCAAAAAAATCTCTTTGGCTCCTTTGGTATCCGCTTCGCTGTAACGCTGAATGCCGTGCTCATAGATGGCACGGGCGACGGCATATTCTTCCGGATCGCTCAAATCAAACAGTTGGTGCCGGGTCAAATACTCGGCCAGCACATCAAAAGCACGGTTGACAACAAAAGTAAACAGTTCATTGATCTCCGCTTCGTCTTCCTGCATAGCCAGTTTGATATCCAGCATCTGGTATCCTTTGGCAACGGAATTGGATGCACGCATCTCTTTTTCGAGCAATTGAATATTTTCCTGAAACTGGGCATCGTGTTTGAGTGCTTCAATGTCGGGGGGGGTGTCGGTCATGGGGTCTCCTTGTTGATAAATCTTTTGAGCCGTTCCAGCGCATCGCGCATCGGCGCTTCTGGATATACCAGCGCCAGCCGAACATAGTCCTCCCCGGCCCCCTGGCGTCCGAGAAACGCTCCGGGAAGCACTTTGAGATGTTCTTCGCGATAGAGTGCACGAACGGATGCGAGTGTATCCGGCATTTTCATCCAAATATAGAATGTCGCATCCGGGGGTTCCACACCGAGAATGTCTTGCGCCAATGCAATATTGCGGCGGTAGGCGTCACGAAAGTGCGCCACATGCTCCTGATCCGCCCAGGCAACTGCAGCGGCATGCTGCAAGGGAAGCGGTGCCGCGCACCCAACATACGTGCGGTAGGTCATGTAGCGGGCGAGAATGTCGGCATCACCGGCAATAAATCCGCTGCGCAAACCCGGAGCTGAAGAGCGCTTGGAAATGGAATTGACAATCAGAACATTGCGAAAATCCGGATTGCCTGCCGCAATGCTGGCATTGAGCAGTGACGGAATCGGTTCCCCCAGATAGAGATCGGCATAGCACTCGTCATTGAGCAGGACAAAATCGTACTCCAGCGCCCAGCGCACCCAGCGTATCATGGCCTCATACGGCAACACCGATGCCGTGGGATTGTCCGGAGAATTGAGGACGACCAGATCGCAGCGCGACAGCATTTCCGTATTCAGTTCCGGCTGAAAATCATTTTCGGCTGTCAAGTGCATGTAAAGCACCGTGGCGCCACTGACCCGGGCTGCCCCTTCGTATATCTGATAAAATGGGTTGGGAAACGCCATGACCGGGTTGTCAATTTCGTCAAGCAGAAACTGGGGAAAATTAAACAACACTTCCCGGGTACCGAACGTGGGGATCATCTGTGCATCGTCCAATGCCACCCCAAAGCGCTGCCGCATATACTGTAGCATTCCTTCGCGCAAAAACGGCGCTCCAGCCGTCTTGGGGTATTTGTTGAACAGCGAAGCGTGCTCCTGCACGGCATCGAGAATAAACTGCGGGGTAGGGAATTGCGGTTCACCGATCGTCAGATTGAGTGGCTCCCGATCGGGGTTGGGAACAATGTCTGCCAAAAGCTGATTGAGTTTTTCAAACGGATAGGGTTCAAAATGCATGCGTTTCTCCTCGAAGCCACCGACTAATGCGTACGCACCAGCCACGCGATAATCTGGTTTTGGAGCGTGCTCCCCTTCCACCGCTCGCGCCCATTGTACAATACAGCCACGATATAATATTTGCCCGACGTTCCCCGAACGTATCCGGCAATGTTTTTGGCATTGTTCAGGGTGCCGGTCTTCATCCAGGCCTGCCCTTTGGCAATACTGTGTTTGAACCGGCGCTTAATTGTGCCGTCTATTCCGGCGATCGAAAGCGCGTGAAGCCACTTCTGTCCATAGGTGGTGTATGCATCGCGCAAGACACGCACCAGCGCCGATGCCGTTACTTTGGCATGACGGGAAAGACCGCAGCCATTTTTGATGTAGATTGAATCACTCCAGATGCCGCGCGCCGAGAGGATATCCCGGACTGCCTTGGCTCCCTTGGATTCGGTGGCGGGCGCTCCTTCGTGCTGCGCTCCGAGGAGGAGGAGAATATGACGGGCATAGAGGTTATTGCTTTTTTTGTTGGTTTTGGCAACAATCTGCAGTAGCGAACGGGATCGGTGCACCAACAATGCCCGAACCCCGCGCGGAACCGTTCCGAGCACCATATGGCCGTTCAGCGCAATGCCGGCACGCTTCAGGGCCGCCCGAAACGCATGGTAAAAGCTTGCGTAAGGATGCGTTAAGAGTTTTGAAATGGTCCGAGGGGGGCAGTGGATGGAAAGACTGCCCGAGAACACAACACTCGGACGCCTTCCCTGCGTATCAATCCCGATATAGGGCCACGCCGCCTTTCCTTTGCATGCCTGATCGGTCGGCTTCAGCCGATTGACCAAATCGTATGCGTCATTGGGGATCGTTTTGGCAAGCTCAACCGTGCCGCGATGGGGGCGCACCACAATGTGGGTCATGTGATCATCCAGCATCAGGGCATCGGGCATGGCATTGTATTCGCTGTATCGATTGCGGTCAAAACCCGAATGGATCCGATCGGTATTGGCAAAAAACGTCCGATCGATGCGCAGATTTCCCTGGATATGCCGAACGCCCAGTCGTCGCATTCTTTTGGCAATATGATAGAGATCGCGGGTAGTCAGCGTCGGATCCCCAAACGCTTCGACCACCAAATCGCCCTGGATGGTCCCCTTGCTGAAACGGCCGGTATAATAAAACTTCGTCGGCCAGCGAAATCCCGTTCCCAAATCGACCAACGCACTGTATGTCGTAAGAATCTTCATGACCGAAGCCGGTGTTCGGGATCGATCCGGTGTCAGTGCGGCAACCGTCTGTCCCCCCTGTACTTCTTGAATCAAAATGCTCACGTGTTCCGGATTGATTTTGTTGCGTTGAAGCATTTTGGTAATCGCTTGCGGAAGGGCGGCCGCGGCCCAAAACGTCAGCGCGATCCAAACAACCATGCCCCGCATCATCCGCTCCGCTCCGCCATCGCATCACGCAGTTGGGTCAATGCCCGGTGCAATATCGTCCGCGACGTTCCAATGTTCAGGCGCATAAACCCCGAACCTGCCTCGCCGAAACTGATGCCGCTGTTGAGGGCCAATCCGGCCCGATCGACAAACAAGGAAATCAATGCCGCATCATCCAGTCCCAATGCCCGACAATCCAGCCACATCAAAAAGGTCGCTTCGGTTTCAACCGGACGGATGGAGGGAATGTGGGTTTTCAGATATGCCCGCACCCACGCAATGTTCTCCTGCACATACGCCACAAGCTGTTCCAGCCACGCGGCTCCCTCAGGCGTATAGGCGGCTTTCAGGCCCACAATTCCGAACGGATTGCCATGGGGCAAGCCTGTCTGCTGATACCGTGTGCGGTATGCAGCGCGCAATGCGGGATCGGGGATAATCGCATACGAAGTGTTGAGGCCGGCAATATTAAACGTTTTGGACGGGGCATGGAGCGTCAGGGTGATTGCCGCTGCGTCGGCCAAATGCCCGATCGGAACATGGGGGCGGGCATGGACGATATCGCTGTGGATTTCATCGGCAACAATCATGACATCATGTTGCCGGCAGATGGATGCCATACGGGCAAGCTCTTCTTCGCTCCATGCACGGGTGGTAGGGTTGTGTGGCGAACAGAGGAGAAACAATTTTGCCGTGCGCGCCTTGGATTCAAAATCATCCCAGTCGATGGTATAGCGCCCCGCCGCGTATTGCAGGCGATTTTCCAAAATCGTACGATGATTTGCCGTAATGGATTGGAAAAACGGAGGGTAAATCGGGGTCTGGATCAGCACGCCGTCTCCTGCGTCCGTATAGGCTGCGATGGCTGTATTGATGGAAACCACCACTCCGTGGTCGGGCACAATCCACTCCGGATCAATCGTCCAGCCAAACCGGTGTTGATACCACCATATGATTGCTCCATGATGTGATGAATCATAGCGTGTATAGCCATAGACCGGGTGTCGGGCACGCTGCAGCAGTGCATCCTGAACAATGTCCGGAGCCGGCAGATCCATGTCGGCCACCCATAGGGGCAGCAGCCCATCACGGCCAAACCGATGTGGCACTTCATCCCATTTGATGGCACCGCTCCCCCGACGCTCTACTGCTTCAAACTCCATGCCCGCCCTTTTAGAATTCGATCCGCTCGCGCGCGCTTTCAATCAGGCTGACAATGAGTGTGTATGTGTTGGCGATGACTGCGCCGATCACCATCCCGATGGCCAGGCGATCTGCCTGATAAAAATACATGGCAAAAAATGCCGGAACCAAATGGAGATCGGCGACAAACGATCCGGCCAGCAGTTCCGCCGAGAGGATGTTGCGTACGCCAATTTTCAGCAGGGTCGATGCCATATTGATACTGCCGGCCAAAAAGAGGGCAAATAGTGTATTTTCATATAAAAATCCTGCACTTGTCGTCAGGCTCATCAGCGTAAAAAATACATAAAAGACTTTTCCCCATTTCATGTTACAACTCCTTGTGTGGATAAACGGAATGTCACGAAAAAGATCACAGCGTGCCCTGCTCGTACTGGGCGCGCATCTTCTCTTTCTCTTTTTCCCGTTTCAATTTTTCGGCTTCTTTGGCACGGAAGTCCTGCACATTGAACCCCAGCCACATCAGAACCGGTGCAGCAATAAAAACCGACGAATACGTTCCGACGATGATCCCTACCAGCAGCGTGAAACTGAAACTGTTGATAATCTCACCCCCAAACACATAGAGGGTCAATACCACGAAAAAAGTTGTCAGTGAGGTCAAGAATGTTCGGGAAAGGGTGCGCGTAATCGATTCATCGATAATCAGGGACAGATCGGGTTTTTTGATCATACGAATCCCCTCACGGATCCGGTCAAAGACAATGATCGTATCGTTGAGTGAGTACCCCAGCAGTGTCAAAATGGCCGCCAGCGTATCGAGATTGACTTCAACCCGAAAAAGCGCAATGGCACCCGAAGCGATGCTGACATCGTGCACCAATGCCAACACCGATGCCACGGCAAAACGCCACTCGAACCGAAACGACACATACACCAAAATACCCAGAATGGCCAAAGCCATTGCCGTCAATCCCTTGGTGCGCAATTCATCCCCGATCTTGGGACCGACCATGTCCACCCGGCGCACCGTAAACGTGCCGGTATCTTTGAGCAGGGCCCGCACCTCATCGCCGACATCCTTGCCGACGACCTTGGAGCTGCTTTTGGTGCGGATGACCACTTCGTTGTCGCTGCCGAAATAAGTGACGCTTGCGGCGGCATAGGCCGGATGGGCCTTGAGGGCTTCACGTATGTTGCGAATGGGGGCCTGGGTGTCGTACTGAACCTGAATCAGCGTTCCTCCGGCAAAATCAATGCCGTAATTAAACCCTTTGGTCAGCAGCAGACCCCAGGAAATCAACACCAATACCAGAGACATCAAGCCAAATTTTCGGCTGGCTTTCATAAAGCCGATCGGTTTGTTGTAGTGAAACATTTCCATTATCTTGCTCCCTCAATCGTAATGCCGAACCAGCGGCGCAGTGTGGCATGGGTGATCCGGGGGAGCAGCATCTGATAGATACCATGCGTGCCCAGAATCGCCGTCAGCATGGACGCTAAAATTCCGATACTCATCGTCAGCGCGAAGCCTTTGATCGGGCCGGTGCCGTATGCATACAAAACGACCGAGGAAATCAGCGTCGTGATGTTGGCATCCCAGATAGCCGTAAAGGCATTGTCGTATCCCTCTTCGATCGATTTGGCCACCGATTTGCCGGCATAGAACAATTCCCGGATTCGTTCATTAATGATGACGTTGGCATCGACTGCCATACCGACGGTCAGAACAATCCCCGCCATCCCCGGCAGGGTCAAGGTTGCCCCAAACAGTGCCATCACTGCCAAAATCAAAAAGAGATTCCCGATCAGCGCAATGTCGGCGACCAAACCGGCATAGCCGTAATAGAGGATCATAAAGGCAACGACCAGCACAAACCCCAGCATCAGCGCCAGCATGCTGGCACGGATGCTGTCTGCTCCCAGACTGGGGCCCACGCTCCGTTTTTCCATCACATATACCGGGGCCAACAGTGCACCCGAACGCAGGGCAATCGCAACATCGTTGGCTTCATTGAGGGTAAAGTTGCCCGAAATCTGCCCCCGCCCGCCACCGATCCGCTCACGAATAACCGGAGCTGAATAAACCTTGTCGTCCAAAACAATTGCCATCCGCTTGCCGATGCTTTTGCCCGAAAAATCACCAAAAAGCTGTGCCCCTTCGCCGTTGAGAACGAAATTGATAACCGGTTGATTGTTGCGGTCAAAGCCCACTTTGGCGTCCGTCAGCATCGATCCGTCCAGGATGGGGATTTGGTGCAAAAGATATTTTTTCTTGGGGTCTTTGACATCGGGGAGGATCACATCCCGAAATTTTTTGGCTTCGTTGGGGCTCATGGTATAGACCCGCGCGGCGCGGCCTTCGTCAACCGCCATCATTTGCAAATGTGCCGCGCGTGCGATGAGCGCACGAATCCGCTGCTCATCGGCCGAGCTTTTGATGCCGGGGACTTCGACCAGAATTTTGTCTTCCCCCTGCTTGGCCACAGTGGGCTCTGCCAATCCAAACTGATCCAGGCGGTTTCGGATCGTATCGACCGCCTGCTTGATGGCATTTTGTTGGGTCTGAATGATCTCTTTTGGGGTCAGCGTCAGGGTAAAGTCTGCTCCCTTGGCCTGAAGCGTCACGCCGGAAATCTCTTTCTTCAAAAGGGTGGTGGCTTTGGGGATGTCGTCTTCGTCCAAAAGTTTGAACCGGACCGTATTGTGCTCAATGCGCAGGTCGTCCATCACCATGTCGTTGTCATCGAGGAGAAATTTCACGCTCCCCGCAATCGACTTGATGCGCGACCGAATTGCCTCTTTGCTTTTGACGCCGAGCAGCATGTGCAGACCCCCCTGGAGATCCAGCCCCAGCGTAATCTTTTTGCCCTGTTCGCTCTGGATCAGGGAAGGGATCGAAAACACCACCCCGAAAATCAATGCAAATATAAAAATTACCACACGGTAATTCAATCGACTTAGCATAGCCCCCGCCCCTTATACATCAAATTTGCGCGCCACATAGGCACGATCGAGCCGGGCGACCACACCGTCACTCAGTTTGATTTTGATAAAATCCTCTTCAGTCTTGACGATCTCGGCGATCAAACCGCCGCTGGTGACGATTTTGTCCCCTTTGGCCAGCGATGCCAGCATGGCCTTGTGCTCTTTTTGCTGTTTCT
>CAZRUT010000023.1:3749-9082 GCA_964603215.1 uncultured Nitratifractor sp. | reverse complement strand
TAGGGTTTACCCCTGAAGCCGAGCGCCTGCACATTGGCGGTTATTACAACGGTGTTCGCGGTTACCGTTCTGCCTCCATTCATCCCGGGATAGGCGGCGGCCTCATGAGCATGGTCAACAGTTTAGAGCTCAGTATGCCGCTCTCCGAAAAACATCAAATTCGCCTGACCGGATTTGTCGATTACGGCATGATCGGCAATACAAAACTTAACGAAGTCGTCAAAAAATCGGTCGGGGCCCAAGTCGAGTGGCGCTCGCCTATGGGTGATGTCAACTTCATCCTCGCCAAGGCGATCGGAGCCGCACCCGGCGACAAAACTTCATCGTTTGAATTTACCATCGGAAAAGAGTTTTAATCCCCATCCACACAGCCGTCTCTTCCGGCTGATGGATCCCTTCTGCTTTCTTTATACCTGCACAGAAATTTTTCCCGGGACGGGAAGTTTCTTGATCTCTTCGCGCATCAAATAACGCGCAAAATCACCGTGGACATGCAACACATTTTTTTTGCACTCAAAGGTTATGATCGATTCGGGCGCATGCTCTTCGAGAATCAGGACAAGCGAATAAATAAAGATTAACCATTTTATTTTCTTTTTCTTCGGAAGGAGCATGGCATACTTTTGGTAGAGTGCTTTGTGATACTTTTTTCCTTTTGATCGGAGGATCATTGCGATCAGCAACATTTGCGCATGGGTAAAACCGAAATTCAATTCGTGTTTCGCCACATAAAAAGCATGTTGGTGCTCTTTGTAAATCGTAAGCATTTTCCCAATATTGGATAGAGAGAGTGCATGGAGAAGCATTGTTTGATCTTCTTCATTTCCCCCAAATATTTCTCGATAGTTCTCAAAGAGTTCTGTGGCCATTTTTGCCTTGTGTCCTGTTGGAAATTCCAGCAAATCAATGCGGTCACGGATGCTTTGGATGCTGGGATTGATTGCATCAGGATAGCGTCCATGATCCTTCCGGAGCATGGTCTGAAGGAACACACCTTCGCGCACCCCTACTCCGCTCGTCAAAACTGCCTGCGCACAAATCCGATCTAAAATCGCCGTCAAGATCAATGTGCCTTCCCGAATGGTATCATGGCGGTCTGATGCGATGGCCAGCCGGTCCAAATCGCCCATTTTTGCTGTAATAATCGCATCAAGATAGTGCCGCTGCTCATCGTACCGATAGGCAAAAGCATGGAGTTTGTCAAACGGGTAGTTTGTTTGTGTCATGACCCCTTTGGCCAGCGCCCGCGCCGAACCGCCGATGCCGATTGCCGTCGCAGAGACAAACGTCTCCGGCAGTCGTGCCAGTTCCCGCTCGATATAGGCTTTGGCTCTTTTGAGATGCACTCTGTCGTGGGTAAAAAGTTCTTTGAGGCGTACCGTGCCGAGATTAAGCGAGTAGGTCTCCAGAATCGTCCCGTTGCGTATCAGTGCCAAGTCGGCTGATCCGCCGCCGATATCGATTGAGACCGCATCGCGCACCGGCAAAAGATTGACGGCCGCCAATGCGCCGTAATGGGCTTCTTCGGTTCCATCGATGACACGAATATCGAGATGCAAGTCCTTGTGGACTTTTTCGAGAAATTCGGAGCGATTGGGGGCATCCCGAAGGGCGGATGTCGCAACACACACGGTCTGCTTTACATGATAGGCATCCAGAATCTGCTTGAAGGATCGCAGTGTTTCATGGGCGCGCCGCATGGGTTTTGGCTGGAGGCGGCCATTCTGACGGTAGGCTCCTTCCCCAATCCGAACGCGACTTTTGTGCTGGCACAGGAGATGAAAGCCATACCGACTCGTATGTTGAAAAATAACCAGGCGCGCGGAGTTGGAGCCGATGTCAATGACGGCAGTGCGCTTGGCCATAACGACAGGCTAAACCTCGGCCTGAATTTGCTCAAACTTAAACATAAGCTCTTCGACGCTTTCGACACTGTTGGGATCGGAGATAATGCAATCCACCGGACATACGGCAACGCACTGGGGTTCATCATAGTGCCCCACACATTCCGTACAGCGATCGGCATCGATCAAATAGATGGGGTCATTCTCCTCAATGGCCTCGTTGGGGCACTCTTCACGACATGCGTCGCATGCTATGCAATCATCGGATATCAATAATGCCATCGTTACCTCTGCTTCCTGTTTTTTGTTGTACGAGTTATAGCTTATCCAAGCTTATGCTTTATTTAAATATCCGCCATCAAAGAGGAAGAATAAGCGTCGCGACCGCTCCCTTCCCATCACGACGATTTTTGATCGTAATCTCCCCCCGAAGGGCATCTGAAGCGCTTTTGACCAAAAAAAGACCCAACCCGGCTCCCACGGAATCCTGTGCGCGTTTAAACGGAGCAAACAGATCCATCGCAGCATCGATGCCGGGTCCTTCGTCACGCACCCTGACAATCCATTGGCTGCGTTTACGGTAGGAAAAAAATCGAATTGTTTTTCCTTCAGGGGTGAAGCGGATCGCATTCTGGAGAAGGTTTTGAACGATTTGGCGTAACAAAAGCGAAGGGAGCCGCATCACGAGGTGATCAGGATGCAAACGACAACGCAACGTTTTGCCCTCTTGAGATGCAAGCAAGGAAAATGCCTGACACATTTCATGCAAAAATGCAACAACATCTATGGTTTCAGGCTCTTCAAACTGCGCCCCTTCAGCGCGGCCGAATTCCAAAATAGAACTGATGATTTTGTTCATATCATCCACAGACTGTATGTTCTGTTTGAGCGCCGAAACGAGGTCGTCGGTTGTTTTTTTCTTTTTCAGGAGTGTCACTTGGCTTTTTGTTTTTATCACAGCCAGTGGGGTTTTGAGTTCGTGTGCCGTGCCGACAAACAATTCCTTCTTGTAATTCAAAAAGCCCTGAATTCTGCCGATCAGATGATTGATAGACTTCCCGAGGGGAACAAACTCTTCCGGCATACCCGTCACGTCGAGCGGAGAGAGTGCGCGCTCGTTGAGCTGTGTCAGCCGCCTGCTGAATACACGAATAGGTGCAATCAGCATGCTCGAGAGGAAAAATGCATACAGTATAATGCCGATCATCCCAAATCCGTTCATCAGAATGATGCCGCGGGTAACTTTGTTTTGAACCTGTTTTTGTTTGGTAATATCGGCGGTTAGGACCAAATACTGCTGCAGGGCAAATGCATACGGAAAATAAGCCGCCAGATAATAATGATGATGTTTTGTATAGCGACGAAGGTGAATCGAACGAAAATTTTCATTGGGCAGGGCCGCGATGTGCACTTTGACCTTCATGGTGCGTTGCAGGAGTTCTTTTTTGTCCGCCAGTGCCTGCGCCACATCATCATATGTTGCAAACAGGTATCGCCCTTGCTTGATGATGGCCTCTTCGAGTTCATGATCAACACTGTAACGGATGTAGCTGTAAAACACTGCCGAAAACAGAAACTCAAGCACCACCATGGCGGCAATGAGTTTGATGAGAAAATTAGTTCTTAGGCTTCTTTGCTTGGGTAACAAAACCGATATCCGCGCCGACGTACTGTCTCGATCGTTGTGATCCCCAATGGCTTGTCCATTTTTTGTCGAATTTGATTGATGGCCACTTCGATCACATTGGGGGTCACCAATTCGGGTTCTTCCCAGATGGCATCCAGAAGCTGCTCTTTGGAGACAATTTGATCCTTGTGCATGGCCAAATGCGTTAGGACTTCGAACGGTTTCCCTTTGAGCTCAATGTCTTCGTTTTTGTAAATAATTTTTTCTTCTTCGGGATTAATCACCAAATCGTCAACTTCAATAATATTGCTGGTACCGAAACGCAGTTTTGACTCGATGCGCACCAATAGGATTTCAAAATCAAACGGCTTCTTGACAAAATCATCTGCACCGGCCCTGAGCGCTTCAATCTCGCTCTCTTTGTCATCACGGGCCGAGAGAACAATGATGGCTGTTTTCGGGGATTGTGCTTTGATTTCCGCGATGATATCCACTCCATTCCCATCCGGCAACATCCAGTCGAGCAAGACCAGGTTATAATTGCGAATGCTAAGGAAATATCGACCGTCACTGATATTTTCGGCTACGTCGTTTTGGTAGCCGAATTCTTTGAGGCCATCGGAGAGTGTTCTATTGAGGGTAATTTCATCTTCGATGATCAGAATACGCATTGGAGCCCCCTAGTATTTAAGTTTGATTTAATTATACCATAAAAATACCAATGAGCTCACTTTTTCTCTCGAAAAAAGCTAAAAAGCTTTCTGCGTCACATTTTGTTCCTCCCCGGCGCTTCATGGCGCGCCATCAGGATTCCCAGTGTCAGCATCAAAAGAGCAAACAACAAACCAAATGTCTTGCCAAGTGCACCAAAGCCATCACTGGTCACGTTGACACACGGACACATGATGCCCGCATCAATTGTCGTGATGATATCGCCTTTGAGCGGCGTAACGGTCGCAGTGTATCCCGTGGTATCCACATCGCTGTCTTTGTCGTCTCCATCTGCATTTGGCTCCGTAAAGACGTAGCCGTCATCTTCCCACTTCTTCGGCATAATAAAGCGTATTTTATATGTTTTATCCGGCGTAACATCAAACCCGTATTTACCATGATCGTCTGTTGTCTGTGTCTGATTACCGTGAATATCCTCTATCGGGTTGCCTTCGCCATCCAGGAGCTCAATGGTGGCCCCGACGACGGGATCTTCTCCGGAATCTTGAATACCGTCGCCATCTGCATCCACCCAGAAATAATCGCCGATATGTGCAAAATTTGCAGACTGGAACCCAAAGTCCACCGTCATATTGTCGGCATCACCGACCGAAACGGTTGTGCCGTTTGGATTGTGTGAATGATTGTCTTCACTGGTTGTATCATTGATGGAACTGTCACTCGAACCTGCCGTGGGTGTCAGATATGATAGGTCCTCAACTGTAACCATGTATGTAGCGTTTTCGTCAACCCACATTGTATAATGGCCATTGGCATCAGTGGTCGCAGTAAAGACTTCACCACTGTCTTTGACGGCTTTAACCACGGTACCGGCTGGAGGATATGTAATCAAGCCGGTTGCAGGATTGCCATCATTATCGTCTTCGATCCAAAGCAAATTTCCGATTTTGACCTGTCCGTCATGTTCGGCTTTTATGGCCGTTTTATATACACCTGCATCCCACGTGGTATCGTTTTCGCCGGCTACGAGTGTGGTTGCATCCGTCATGCCGCTGGCAGGATTGACATCGCTGTCTTTGGTGTCATCAGAACCTTCATTCTGCTGAGTAAAGTGGTATTCAAATGTATCCGTATCGGCCGGTTTGTCGACCTTGATGCTGTACGTACCCGGGACCAGATTGCCGAAGGCA
>CAZRUT010000023.1:694-3649 GCA_964603215.1 uncultured Nitratifractor sp. | reverse complement strand
TCGTTGGCATCCTGGATACCGTCTTTGTCAGCATCAAGCCAGACGGTGTCGCCCATGCTGGCTTTGGGCCCGATGGTCACTTCGGCACTGGCCTCATCATCGTCAACCGGATTGCCGTCTCCATTGTCATCGACGGTGTGGTCTTTGCTGACATTACTGTCGACATCCTTGTTGTTTGCAGCCGTAATCTCTGCCCAGTTAATATGATCACCCGTCTCAACAACAGTTGCCTCAAAGGTAAAGGTCTTGCTTTCGCTTTTTGCCAATGTACCCACGTGCATCGTCACGGTGGCACCGCTGACGGTGGCACCGCTGCTGGGATTGCCCACCTGGGTGTATCCACTGGGGACTTTGTCTGTGGCAACAATGCCGGTACCGACGGCCGGACCGTCATTGCGTACTGTGATCCTGAAGCGAACCCGATCGCCTGCGTAGGCAATGGTTTGGTTGACTTCTTTGGTGAGAGAAAGGTCGGCAAAATTGCAAACATATTTTTTGTAGATACCTGCATCCCAGGTGAGATCGTGCTCTGCGGCATTCAGGTGGGTTGTTGGGGTCATGCTGCTCAACGGATTGACATCACTGTCTTTGGCATCATTTCCGCCCTGGTCTTTGGGGCTGAAATTATACTCTGACGGTATATCGAATTTGACACTGTAGTCCCCCGGTATCAAGTTGGTGAATACATAGTGGCCATGCGAATCAGTTGTGGCTGTTTTCCCGGTATCATGACCGTTTTTATACAGATGAACCTTAATATTCTTCATACCAATTTCGCCGGCATTTTGAATACCGTCCTTGTTGGTGTCGATCCATACGCGGTCACCAATGGAGGCATCGCCACCATAGTAGTGGCTCGGGTCCGTATCGTTGACCTCTTTGCCCACAGGATCTTCTCCGGAAACTGTAGCGACGTTGGTGTATTGGCCTGGTTTGGCAGTTCCTGTTTTGGCACATGTCATACTCTCGCCGATCTGCAATGTATGTTTTGGACACGTGATGGTACCCTCTTTGTCATCGTGGACGGCAATGTTTTTCAGCATCGTATGTCCGGTATTGCTAACCGTATATTTCCATGTCACGGTACTGCCTGCCTCGACAACAGGACCGGTTCCGGTATCAGCATCCTGATCATTTGTTGCTTTCTCTATATCCAGTCTCGGGCTGTATTTTTCGCCGGCATTACAAGCAATACCTTCGATATCGCCACCGTCCGGATCAAATGCCTGCGTCGCTGCACGGTATGTACCTGTCAACGGATCAATACGCCAAATACGTCGTTCTTTGATGTTGGCATCATCAGATTCGGTATAGAAATAACCTTGATCGTCAAATGCCAATGATTCAGCATCCAGTCCCTGGTGATCCGGGTTCAGCAGGAAGCCGTTTCCGATGACGCCGGTCGTATGATTCAGTGTGTAAATACCCCGGTCACCTGAGGCATCGGTGATCCAGAATTGTTTGGTATCCGGATCGATTGAAAGACCGCCGGTATCCTGACCATGATCAGCATTTTCGTCCATGAAACCGCCGGTTATTTTAACCGAGAAGAGTACGTCTCCATTGTCAGGATTGACACGATAGAGGTAGCGATGATGCCGCAAAGCCGGATTGCTGTCGTTCGTATCTTCGATCGTCAACCACAATTCATCGTTATGGGTCGTTGGGTCGACATAGAAGGCAGCACCTTCGACTTTTTTGCCATAACCGACCGCATAAGATCGTTTGTCGTGCCCACTGTCTGCATCCAATACGTATGCAGTATGGCTGTCCCACATATAGAGCTCATTCGTAGCGGGGCGATAAGCCAAAGCCCTTCCATCCTGTTTATGCGCAATTGAAATTTCTACCGGTGCTTTTGGATGATCCACATCGATAACAAATTGATACAGTTTTGGATTTTGATCATCAATTGCCCAGCACAGGCCTTTGTTGCCGGTGGTACGAATTTTGTAGTGACTGGGATCATCATCAGAAACTGTTGTGTTGCTGATCATGCCCACTGCAATGATGCTGGCTTTGTTTTCATACATGCGTTGATTGGCTGTGCCGTGTTTCGCGGTACATGTCATACTCGCTCCGGCAGGCAACATGGGCTCAGGGCAGGTGATATTGCCCTCTTGGTCATCTACGGCCTGAATGTTTACCAGTGTTTCATTGCCAGTATTGGTTACGACATAGCTCCAAACGATGGCTTCATTTGGATCAACAATTACAGCCGTTGCCACTGTATCGGCATCCTGATTGTTGGTGGCTTTCTCCACCCGGATGCCCGGGACGGCTTTGCGCTCGACGAAGTCATTGTGGGTGTCGGTCTCTCCGGCATCGACTTTGGCGGCAATGGCATTGGTCAGGTGGTTGTCGGGCATATCGTTGTCCGCACCGCCTTCGTCTTCTTTGACATTGAGGTACCCTGCCGGCTGGGTTTCGACGGCCACATAATAGCCCGGCTCCAGACCGCCGAAGCGGTAGGTGCCGTTGGCGGCGGTATGGGTGCTTGCCACGGCACTGCCGTCGGGCTTGCCGTCATGGTTGGTGTCTTTGTACAGCTTGATCTCAACATGGTTCATCGGCTGATCGCCGGTGTTGTCCTGGTTGGTATCCTGAGTGACCGAACCGGTCAGCGCACCCAGCAGGCGGTAGTGGCTTGGGTCGGTGGCGGTGGCGGTATGGGTGCTCACGCGCCCGGTGGCAGTGGCAGTGGCTTTGTTGGCATAGGCCGGATGGGTGGCGGTGCCGTGTTTGGGGGTACAGGTCATGCTCTGGCCAACATTGAGGGTGGTCTTCGGACAGGTCACGGCACCCTCTTTGTCATCGGTCACGTGGAGGTTCACCAGAGGCTCGTTTCCGGTATTGGTCACCACGTAACTCCAGGTCACTGCATCATTGCGGTTGAGGGCTACAGCCGTTGCCACTGTATCGGCATCCTGATTGTTGGTGGCTTTCTCCACCCGG
>CAZRUT010000023.1:0-594 GCA_964603215.1 uncultured Nitratifractor sp. | reverse complement strand
GAGTGACCGAACCGGTCAGCGCACCCAGCAGGCGGTAGTGGCTTGGGTCGGTGGCATTTACTTTTTTGTTGTTGTGGTCCACGCCTTCCGCAGTACCCACATTGGCATAGGCAACCGTATTGGCCGTACCAGTCTTGGTGCATGTCATGCTCTGACCCGGATTTAATGTACTGGCTGGGCACGCAATGTTTCCGAGCTTGTCATCGGTTACTTTGACATTGGTCAGCGGAACATTCCCGGTGTTTTTGACCACATAGCGCCATGTAACGGTGTCTCCCCGATTTAACGCCACAGCAGTAGCCGGAGTATCGGCATCATGGCCGTTGGTGGATTTTTCTATATCAACAGCAGGATTGGATTCATCCGTCATCTTATAACAGAATCCTTTGAAATAGAGTGAATTGGGGGAGGGCGCCGATCCACTGCCGTAGGTTGGGTCTTCGTAATGGACGATGTAGGCCTTTTGGGCGCCGGTCGGCAAGTCGGCCGTACCGAGATCGGTAAAGAGCGCTGCATATTCTCCATTGGGGACATCGGTAGTATACGCAGTATTGACAACGCCTCCCTGGGCATTAACAAAGACAATTCTGTCTT
>CAZRUT010000022.1:0-9283 GCA_964603215.1 uncultured Nitratifractor sp. | reverse complement strand
CGGCCAGGATGAATGCGTCCATCTTCGACCAAAATCTCGATGACGCGGGTGGCAATGGCACGGCGGTAGAGATTGAAATTGCTCACCACGATTACACCGGGAGTTTCATCAATGATAATGTCCACACCCAGCAACTGTTCCAGGCTTTTGATATTGCGCCCTTCTTTGCCGATAATACGCCCTTTGTGTTCGTCGCTGGGCAGATTGACGACATTAATGAGCCGCTCGCCTGCAAACTCGCCGGCATAACGGGTGGTGGCCTGAGCCAAAATGTAGTTGGCATTGCGTTGGGCTTCGTCGAGGGCAATTTTCTCCTGCTTCCGAACAATGGCAGCGATATCGTTTTTGCTCTGCTCTTCGACGTGGCGCAGAATGAACGCTTTGGCTTCCTCGGAAGTCATCGAAGCAAGATGTTCCATCTTGTCAATCGCTTCGGCAATCACCGCTTGCTTCTCTGTCTCCAGAGATTCAAGGTGTTTGCGCCGTTCATCAAGCTGGTTGCGGAGCTGTTGGGCTTTTTCTTTTTCACGATCGCTTTCGCGTCCTTTGAGGATCGTCTCCCGCTTGCGCTTCTCCAATGCTTCGTAGCGGCGCGCATACTCTTTTTCACGTTCTATTTCCTGACTTTTTGCTTCGGCACGTGCATCCTGCAGGAGGCGGTTGGCTTCATTTTCAATCGCTTTGGCTTTGGCTTTGGCTTCCAGTTCCAGATAGGCAAACTTCTTTTGGGCACCGATGCGGGCCAGCGCAAATCCAAGGCCCAGACCGAGCAATAATGTACCCGAAACTGCCAATACAGTTACAAACATTTTCATCTCCTTATGATGGAGAGAACCCTGGGAACATGCGTCCGTTATCAACCGCAACCGGCAATCAGCTCATCGGCCTGCACATCCCATCGATCGGTGACGATATCCGGACTGACCTGCGCAATACGCTGCACAAAGACCGTGTAGGCAATCTGCGCACCCTCACGGGCAAAAAATCGATCGTACATCCCTTTGCCAAACCCGATGCGGCGCAAAGTCGGATCGGTTCCAATAATTGGCACAATGGCAATATCTATTCTTTTTTTCCGGTATTTTCTTGAAAATTTAGGTTCTCGTACGCCATACTGCGTGATCTGCAGCGGCAATCTGTATTGTACCAATCGAAAACTTTCACCCTGCATAAACGGCACCCAAACAATGATGTTTCGGCGGCGGAGTGTGTGGATCAGCGGCAGGAGATTCACTTCGATCTTCATGGGAAGATACAACAGCACCGAACGGGCATGGTGCTGATCGATGCGTGCCAGTACACGTCGGGCGATCCGTCGGTCGCCGTAGCGCGCCCGGGAGCCGGAAGCTGCCCGAAGCTGCCTGAGTGCATGGGAACGAAATGTATTTTTGTCCATCAAGTCTTCTTTGGGTATAATCCGACCATCTCTACCCTCCCCTGCCCAATCGGGGCAGAGACAACAAAGGTGCACTGGTGCGATCGTTTTTGTATGGAGTTATTGTACCATCTCTTTGGTTTATGGCCGGATGCACCCGGCACGATGCCGCATCGTCACACCCCCAAATCACTCAGGAACCGCAGACTGTTTTTGCACTGCACGATGTGGATGGACGCCATACTGTCCTCACCCTCCAAAACGGACAACTTCATCTCGACCGTGTTGTCCAGCCATACATCGTGCTCCATTTTTTTTCCACCCGAACCCATCTGTGCCGCACCATGCTCCCCTACCTCAGTCACCTGCAGCATACCCTGAGTCACCATATTTTTCTCGTAGGAATCGTCGTGCCCGAATCGATTGGCACCCCGGCACTCAAAACCTACATGCGCACAAATCAGGCAACGTTTTTCATTTCCAATGCCGCCGACAACGGCCCCCTCGTGAATGCGATTGTATCGATGCTTTCACTCGGATCGGACTATCCACTGCCGCTGACGGTGGTCTTTGGCCACGGGCGCTATGTGACCCATTATGCAGGCAATACGCCCATCGAAATGATACGCAACGACCTCAAATCTCTTCAAAAAAACGGAGACTAAACCATGTTTAATTTTCTCAAAAAAGCTTTAGGAAAAACCGGCGAAGCAATCCATGAAGTCGCCCCCACCAAACGTACAATAATCCCCAAAGAGGATTTTGAAGAAATTCTCCTCGAAGCCGATGTCCGCTATGACCTCATCGAGCACCTGCTCAAAGGGCTCCCCGACACCATCAGCCGTACGCAGGCATTCAACTCCCTGATCAGCGTTTTTCAGTACCGTGCCACATGGGTCGAACCGGGAGGTGCCAAACCATTCGTGGAAATGATTGTAGGGGTCAACGGAGCGGGCAAAACCACCACCATCGCCAAACTGGCACGTCACTACCAAAACAAAGGCCGCACGGTGCTGCTTGGGGCCGGAGACACATTTCGGGCAGCTGCCATTGAGCAGCTGAGCCGCTGGGCTGCCAGGCTGGACCTCCCCATCGTTGCCACCCGACAGGGGCACGACCCTTCTGCCGTGGTCTATGATGCAATCGCGTCGGCCGTAGCCCGTGGCATGGATCACGTGATCATCGACACCGCCGGGCGGCTCCATACCGAAAAAAACCTCTCCGAAGAACTCAAAAAAATGGTGCGGGTTGCTGACCGTGCATTGCCGGGTGCTCCCGATCGTACCTTGCTGGTTTTGGACGGTACGCAGGGGGGATCGGCCATTAATCAGGCCAAAGCCTTTGACGCACTCATCGGAATCGACGGGATCATCATTACCAAACTCGACGGCACGGCCAAAGGGGGTGCCGTACTCACCATTGCCGATGAACTTCAGATGCCTATCTACTACATGGGTACCGGCGAAACCCCTGATGACTTGATCCGTTTCAAGGCCGATGCTTATATCCACACGATCCTGGATGCAGTGTTTTTGTAAGCCATATATTTTTTGAGCATCACTGTTTGGGGTGTGGAATGTTTGAGGCGCCTTGTGCGCATTGCGTCGGACAAAGCCGCAAAAGGATGCAGCGTTACAGCCCAAACATTTCCCGATAGCTCTCTTGCAAATCTTTGCGGTTTCGGTAGTCGATCGGATCGCCAAATACCACATGGATCGTCCGGGGTGTGCGATCATCACGGATCGCCGCCTGCAGCATGTTTCCGGCATGGGTTTTGATGTAGATCGGGAGAATCGGAAGGCGATTTTTGAGGGCAATAATCCGGGAGCCTCCCTTGAATGCACCCAGCGGCTTATCGGATGTATTTCTGGTCCCTTCCGGGAAGATAAAAATCGAATTTCCTGCCTGCACTTCACGCGTGACATCGGCAAAAAATCCCCCCATTTTATCTTGGTCACGGTCAAGGAGTATGCTCCCGCCGTTGCGAACAAATAGGCCGAAAAACGGGGAGTTGTAAAGCTCTTTTTTGGAGACCCACAGCCCGTATATCTCTGTATCTTTCAGTGCCAGTTCGATAATGGGCGGATCGATGATGCTGCGGTGATTGCTGACCAGAAGGAACTGCCCTGCCGCAGGAATTTTCTCGGGATTATCCACCACCACGGTAATACCCAGTCCTTCCATCTGGCGCTTGGCATACCGAAGCCGCTCAGCCTTTTTGGCATGCGGGTCCTGGATTTTTTTGAGCCGCATTCCGTGGGTATTGGTCAGATAAAGTCCGTAAAACAAGTGTTTGATGTGGCCCAGTGTCATGCACATCCTTTGTGATTTTTTGCTGCCATTATAACCAAACTCCATCCTGCTGCGTCTTGGCGCAGCCATGGCGGCCAAAAAGATAACAATATGACATATTCAGAGAATAAACGCCCAAAAGATACTATGATGACGGCAGCAAATATCAAGGCAACATTTATGGCAAAGAAAAAAACCCTCTTTGAATGTCAGGCTTGCGGTTTTCAGACCCCGCGCTGGATGGGAAAGTGTCCTTCGTGCGGAGAATGGGAGAGTATTGTGGAGTTGACGGCCGAGCAAGTCGCTTTTCTTCGGCAACATACCGGATCTTCGCACACTGCACCCATCCCCAAAGCCAAACCCATTACCGCAATCAACGAAGATCATATTGTTCGCGTCCCCTCCGGCAGCCGGGAGCTCGATCTGGTCCTCGGTGGCGGCATTGTGCCGGGCTCCTTGACCCTTCTCGGCGGTACACCCGGCATCGGCAAGTCCACGCTTTTGCTGAAAATCGCCGGCAACCTTGCCCGGGCCGGCACCAATGTACTCTATGTTTCCGGCGAAGAATCGGCTGGCCAAATCAAACTCAGAGCCAATCGGATGGATGCCAATCATCCGCAGCTCTACCTCCTTCCAGAAATCCACCTCCAGTCGGTACTCGACGAGATCGCCGGCGGATCGTTCGGGTGTATTGTCATTGACTCCATCCAAACCCTCTACTCGGACGAAACGCCTTCGGCTCCCGGCAGCGTGACACAGGTGCGCGCCATTACATTCGCGTTGATGCGGATCGCCAAAGACTTCCACGTACCGGTGTTGATCATCGGACATGTCACCAAAGACGGTTCCATTGCCGGGCCGCGCGTACTGGAGCACATGGTTGATACAGTACTCTATTTCGAGGGCGACACCCACTCCGATCTGCGGCTGATCCGCGGATTCAAAAACCGCTTCGGCTCCACCAATGAAGTGGGCATTTTCGAAATGAACTCCACGGGCATTCATGATGCCCCGAGCATGGCTGGACGGTTTTTTGACAAAGCCAAACTCCAATCCGGGTCAGCACTAACCGTTATTATGGAGGGCTCCCGTCCCATCATCATCGAAGTACAGGCTTTGGTTGCCGAATCCTATGGCCACCCCAAACGCAGCTCAACCGGATTTGACAACAACCGTTTGGGGATGTTGTTGGCCTTGCTGGAAAAAAAACTGGATCTTCCGCTCGGAACGTATGACGTGTTTATTAACATAAGCGGCGGCATAAAGATTACCGAACCCGCGGCTGATCTTGCCGTCATTGCAGCCATTTTGAGCAGCTATCGAGACCGGGAACTGAGTGCCCAGACCCTGTTTGTCGGCGAAGTGAGCCTCACCGGCGAAGTGCGCGAGGTAAGCGATCTGGCACAGCGCCTCAAAGAGATCCATGCCCAGGGGTTTACCAAAGCCATTGTACCGTCCACAACATCGGATGCAAGTCCGGTCAAATGTTTTGTGGCCAATGATGTAGCCAAAATAGTCGAATGGATGTTTGATTAGTCGTGCCAAAAAAGTGAAGACCGTGCTCGATTTGGATACAATAGCATCATGAGAATAGGAACCGACATCGTACACATCCGCCGCATTGAATCGGTTATTGAAAAGCATGGAAGCCGCTTTCTCGACCGTGTTTTCAATCCTGCAGAGCAAAAAAAACTTAGCCTAAAACCCGAATCGCTGGCCGGATACTGGGCAGCCAAAGAGGCGATTGCCAAAGCACTCGGATGCGGCATTGGTGCCGAACTTTCGTTTCTGGATATCACCATCACCAAAGATCCAAAAGGGGCTCCGTCTTTTGAGCTCAGTCGCCGGGCACAAGCCCGATTTCCGATCCGGAATCACTCGGTGTCAATCAGCCACGACGGCGGCATGGCTCTGGCGGTTGTGGGGCTTGTATTATCCGATGATTAACCAATTTTATGTACAATAACCCCATCACATTGTCATTTGACAAAAAAATGTAAAGGCTGTTATTTTGTTGCGTATTTTGTTTTTAGGATTTTTTGCAGTTTTTTTGGCATCGGGCTGTTCCAGCTACCGCACCATTGAGGTACCGGTGGACGACGGACAGTGGACCGAGGGGAATGTGCCTGAAAGCGGCGGAGGTGGCCGCATGTACACGCGGCGCGACGAAGGAAAATATGTCATCAAACCTGAACCCTACAGCCTCAAATCCAAAAAGAAAGACCCGGAGCTTCTGGGCCCACAACGCACCTACAGCAATGATGCCGTTGCCCGTGCGCAAGCGCCGCGTAAAAGCCAGCACCGGTCCGGAATGACCAAGGCATCCTGTATTGCCCTGATCGGCGAAGCCAAATACAAGCGCTATGTTGCCAAATATGGAGGAGAGAAAGGAGCGCTGCGCCGCTGCCTGATCATCAAACGCCTGCGCGGATAGTTTTTCACCACGTTTTACTTGTGGAGATGGATCATTTTGAACCGCTCTCCCATGATATTGGGGGCAATGAGGGTTTTGATTTTGTCGGCTTCATGCAAATACTGTCGGGGTGTTGCCTGTACCCTGTACTGCTCGAGTAAATCAATCAAACCAAAGCGAACCAAAGCCCGCGCCTGCGTCTCGAAGTCTACCAAGACAGCCCCCTGCGCCTCGAAGGCATCAATCACATGCCCAAAATGGACATCGTACGTGATATCCGACCGGCCAAACAGCTCGGACAGATTCAGCCCCGCATCAAAAAACGGATGCACTGCATGCTCCGTGTAGATCCGGATCGAAAAATCATTGCGGGGATACCGCTCGCCGTAATCGAATGAGACAAAATCAAACCCATCCGCCGCAGCGGCCACACGCTGTGCAAACGATTCATATCCCACGGCGATTTCCCCTTTTTGGATACTGTACTTCCGGCTCAGGCGTTTCAAAGATGCATCGGCATCGCGCCATACGATCGCATCACCCTGTACATCGGCCATTTTTCCTTCGATGTACAATGCACAGGGAAACGCATCAAAAATCTCATTGGAAACAAAAAATGCATATGCAAGATCCAATTCTTCGAGATTTGCGACCTGTTTCAGGGCGATGGCCGTTCCGAACCGCTTTTGAAAATAGGTACGCTGGGCAGACCGGACCGCCTCCTGTCGCTCCACGATGACGAAACGCATGTGCGTAATCAATGCAGGATCACACGTATAGAGCCATTGAATCATGTCGGCCATCAAGTACCCCTGATGGGCGCCGATCTCCACCAGAGCCGCATCGCGGGGTATGCGCCCCTCCTGAATCTTTTTGCAAAGAAACTGAGCAATCGATGCCCCAAAAAACGGGCTTGTACTCACCGCCGTATAAAAATCACCTTCTTTGCCGATGGGGCGAAACGATCGATAATAGCCCGCCGCACCGTACAGCCATTCCGCCATATACTCCGAAAAGATCAACGGGCCACCTTGGCGTAAAGTTTCAGCAGTTGAAGCTGCTTGTCGTAATAGTAGATGCGGCGGTCCAGCTTTTTCATCGCCAGCGAATTGCGCATGGTTTGGACATCCTGCTCGGTTTTTTCACCCGCTTTGTACAGATTTTTGGTGCTTTTGAGCAGGCGACGGTACCGCACAGCATCCTCTTGGGCCAGGGCAATTTTTCGGTCCAGATAATAGAGGCTTGACCGCACCAGTGCATATTCGGCCCGAATCACTTTGCGTTGGTCACGCACCGAGACATGCGCCAACAGTGCGTTGAGCCGGCTTGCCTCAATATCGGCCGGTGCATTGACGTTGAACGGCATGGTGACGCGTATGCCATAATTGGTGTATCCTTTCATAGTGCCGGGCGTCCGGTCATCAGCGTACCGATAGTGGGCATAAGCAGTGACCGTCGGCAGGTATTTGGTCCATGTCATTTTATGGTGGTAACGTTTCTCCAGTGCGTGCAGGCGTTTGGCGGCCAATGCCAGATTTTTACTGCCGTATTTTTTCAGCGAGATTAGTTTGAGTTTCGGCAGGCGGAGTTTGTCAGGATTTTTATCGCTCAAAAAGCGGAAATTGGCCCGCAACTGCCGCAGCGACAATTGAAGATCGAGGAGTTGGGAACTGTCCCGATTGTGCGCCAGAATTGTTTGGTCCAGGATGGTGCTGTCGATCATGCCGGCCCGGTACATCTCTTCCTGACGCTTCTGGGCAATAGCACTGTTACGCACCAGAAGTCGAAGCTTTTGGATGCGGAGTTTGGTCTGGCGGTACCGAAACAGTATTTCAACAGCCTGGGCAATCAATGTTCGTTTCTGAAGGGCAATGTCCGTCTGGTTGGCGCCCCGGAGTGCATGGGCATATTTGATCCCAAAAAAGATCCCGCCGCTTTTGAAAATCGGCTGGTCGATCCCGATACTGAACGCCTCGGAGGTTTTGGTCGGGCCACTCCCCTGGGATTGCCAATCTTTTTGATAGCTGACCGTCACCGGTGCAATCCAGCTGTTTTGAAGCATTCCGGTCTGCACGGTATTCTGCTGTTGCTGAAAATCAAAAATCAGATTTTTCTCATCGCTGAGATAATTTTGCAAATCACTTCCGGCACCCACCGACATTGCGGAGAGGCTAAAGAGTATTAAGAGCTTTTTCAAAACGGTCAAATCCTTCATGTATCTCTTCCTGCGTCATCGTCAGGCTGGGTAAAAATCGCACGGTGTTCCGGCCAGCCTTCAGGACAATGACACCGGCCGCAAACGCGGCGCGGACTACGGCAGCTTGGGTCGCAGCATCCCGGGCACGCAGACCGCGCATTAGCCCCAACCCCACTACTTCGGTAAACAATGCAGGATAATCTGCCATAATTCCACTTAATCTCTCCTCAAACATGAGTTGCATCTGTGCAATCTCCCCCCGATCGTACCGATCTTCCAAAATATCCAGGACGGTCAAGCCGGCACGGCTGCTCAAATAATTCCCCCCAAACGTGCTGCCGTGATCGCCCGGAGCGAAGATGTTTTTGAGGCGCGTCAACGTAGCCCCGATCGGCACGCCACCCCCCAGGCCTTTGGCTAATGTCACTATATCGGGTTCGATGCCATAGAGTTGTGACACCAAAAATTTCCCGGTGCGGTACACGCCGGTTTGCACTTCGTCGATGATCAACAGTATGCCCCGTTCCTTCAGAAAACGGGCCAGTGACTGCACCGCAGCTTTGTCCAGCGGCTGGACGCCCCCTTCTCCCTGTACCAGCTCCAGCATCACCGCCACCGTTTCATTGTCCACCGCCTCCCGTATCGCTTCCAGGGTTGGTGCATAACAAAATCCATCCGGGTACGGCGCAAAAAAGGGCGTATGAAATTTCCCCTGGCCCGTCGCCTTGGCGGTCGTGATGGTACGACCGTGAAACGAATGTTCCAGCGTCATAATCTTGAAACGTTTTTGTTGAAAATGGACTTCACCGTATTTGCGGGCGATTTTGATGGCTGCCTCATTGGCCTCTGCTCCGGAATTGCTGAAAAAGACGCGCATATCGTACCGACTCAATGCAACAATCCGTTTGGCCAGTTCCGCCTGCGGCCCAATCACCTGAAGATTGGAGATGTGGATCATCGCTTGTGCCTGATCGCAGATTGCCCGGGTCAGCTTCGGATGGGCATG
>CAZRUT010000021.1:0-9437 GCA_964603215.1 uncultured Nitratifractor sp. | reverse complement strand
GACCTGCGAGACAAAAACGAAGTCGTCCAGCTGGTATGTGATCCGGCGGACAATGTGGCGTCCCACCAGACAGCCGAAACAGTGCGCGATCAATTTGTCCTTGTGGTGACCGGCACTGTGCGCGCTCGGGGTGCAGGACTGGAAAACCCCAACCTCAAGACTGGAGCAGTGGAGATTGTCGTCGATACTCTGGTCATCGAAAATCGCTCCTTGCCGATGCCCTTTGATCTCGGAGATCCCAAAGTCAACGAGGAAATTCGCCTCAAATACCGCTATCTTGAGTTGCGCACCCAGCAGGCTTATGAAACATTTCGCCTCCGCTCCAAGGCCACGATTGCGGCGCGCAATGCGTTGGATGCCATGGGCTTTTTGGAGGTAGAAACTCCGGTTCTGACCAAATCCACTCCGGAGGGCGCGCGCGACTATCTGGTGCCCAGCCGGGTGCATGGCGGAGCGTTTTATGCCCTCCCCCAGTCGCCGCAGCTTTTCAAGCAGCTTTTGATGGTCGGAGGCTTTGACCGCTATTTTCAGATTGCCAAATGTTTCCGCGACGAGGATCTCCGCGCCGACCGTCAACCGGAATTTACGCAGATCGATGTCGAGATGAGCTTTTGCGACCAGGAAGAGGTTATCGCCGTCGGCGAAAAACTGATTCATTCGGTTTTTCAGCAGTGCGGTTTTGACGTTCCTGAAACATTTCCACGCATGACGTATGCTGATGCAATGGAGCAATACGGCAGCGACAAGCCCGACCTGCGTTATGATTTGGCCATGGTGGATGTGGTGGATATTTTTGCCCGGTGTGACAATGAAATTTTCTCCGGCATCGCTGCCGATCCGGTTGCAAACCGCATCAAAGCACTGCGCGTCCCCCACGGCGATGAAGTGTTTTCAAAGCGTCAAATGAAGGGGTTCGAGGCCTATGTCCGTCAATTCGGCGCACAGGGGCTTGGGTATTTTCAAATGAAAGCGGAGGGCCTCAAAGGCCCCCTGACCAAGTTTTTCACTGAAGCTGATTTGCAGGCAATGATTGACCGCTGTGCACTCGAAGTGGGCGATGTGGTCTTTTTCGGTGCGGGCCCCAAAAAGCTCGTGTGGGATTATATGGGACGTTTTCGTATCCATCTGGCAGAAGAGATGGGCATGATTCCGGAAGGAGTATTTGCATTCCTGTGGGTGGTTGATTTTCCAATGTTCGAAGTCGAAGATGGGCGTTTCAAAGCCCTCCATCACCCGTTTACCATGCCCAAATCGCTCGAAGCCGATTCCATCGAGTCAATCGAATCCATTGCCTATGATATTGTCCTCAACGGTACCGAGCTGGGTGGCGGGTCGATCCGCATCCATCAGGAATCCGTTCAGGAAGCAGTATTCGATCTTTTGGGTATTTCCGAAGCAGAAGCTCACGAGAAGTTCGGTTTTCTCCTGGAGGCCCTCAAATTCGGGGCACCGCCGCACGGCGGATTCGCCCTGGGGCTCGACCGCATGATTATGTTGATGACGGGCGCAGAAAGTATTCGGGACGTGATTGCGTTTCCCAAAACCCAGCGCGCGCAGTGTCTGCTGACCCAGGCACCCTCCCCGGTCGATCACGGGCAGCTCAAAGAGCTCAGCCTTCGCATCCGCCAAACCCCAACAGCATAAAGGATTCCTTATGAAAAAACTCTTTTTGGTTATCGGTGCTCCCGGTTCGGGCAAAACCACTGATGCCGGCATGATTGCAGCACGCCACCCCGAAAAGCTGGTCCACTACTCGACCGGCGACATGCTGCGGACCGAAGTGGCCAGCGGCAGCACATTGGGCCAAGAGATCGACCGTTACATCTCTCGCGGTGCATTGGTCCCCTTAAACATTATTGTCGACACCATTGTTTCGGCTATCACCCACGCTCCGGTCCCCAATGTGCTCATTGACGGCTACCCGCGTAGCGTGGAGCAGATGGAGGCTTTTGATGCGATTGTAACGCAGGAAGAGCGTATTGATCTCACCGCCGTCATCGAGGTACGTGTCAGCAAAGCTGTCGCTCGGGAGCGCATTCTGGGTCGCGCAGCCGAAGCTGCACCGGGCGAAGGACGCAGTGATGACAATGAAGCAGTCTTTAACGATCGGATGGACGTGTACACCGAACCCCTTCAGGCGATTCAGGATTTCTATACCGCCAAAGGCTTGCTGCATGTCATTGATGGCGAACGCACCCTCGATGTCGTTGTTGCTGACATGGAAACTTTTGTACTGGATCGCATCTAATTTTCGCATGCCTCTTCATTTCGAAGAGGCGAAATCTCTCTCCAGTATTTCTCCAAAATCCTTAAAAACTCTTAAGATAAATTTTAAATTTTGTAGACAATATAATATAATTAATGGAATATCAAGAAATAATATATTAAGAATATATAATATTTATATATTATGAATTTACATTGTATCAAATAAAAAATTATACATCTATATTAATGATATGTAATGTAAACATTCCAATACAATATATCCAACCATATTATGGATGATAGACGCTACATCAATATTTTTGTATACATAAATAAACTCCATGGAGATTATTTATGTATAACATAGAATTATAAATATCTTGGAATTTGTGCACTACTTATCAATGCATATTTTTTGTCTTTTGCAATAATTAAGAAATAATAATTTTTTTTCAATTATCTATTTTAGCATTTCTTCCAGGGTAACACGGACATTATTTCCCAGCGCCGTGACGTCGTAGCCTCCTTCCAAAAAGAAAACAAACGGTACCGAAGCAGCATCGAGTATCGTCCGGACGATTGCACGTATGCCTTCAGTGGTGACCTGGAGCTGCGCCAGTGGGTCGCTTTCATGCAGGTCATATCCTGCGGAGACTAAAACGATATCCGGATGGAAGCGGTCAATGATTGGCGGAAGGTCGTCGCGGTAAATCTCAAGTACTTCTTTGTCTCCGCTGTCGGGCATGACGAGATGATTGGCGGTATATCCCAAGCCAGCACCGCTTCCTCTGTGCTGCTCCATGCCGGTTCCCGGATAGGCAAAAGCCTGATGGGTTGAAAAATAAAAGACCGTATTGTCCGCGTAAAAGGCGTCCTGGGTCCCGTTGCCGTGGTGAACATCGAAATCGACAATCATAACCCGCCCGAAACCGCACGCCTGTGCATAGCGCGCAGCAATAGCGATATTGTTAAAAAGACAAAATCCCATCGACTGGGTTGGGGTCGCATGGTGCCCCGGTGGGCGCACGGCACAAAAAGCCCGATCTATGTCTCCGCGCAGGATGCCATCGATCGCTGTTACTCCAGATCCGGCCGCAGCATAGGCCGCGGCAAATGATGCATGACTGCATACCGTATCGGCATCAATGACCCCTTCCGTTTCGGAGCAATGAATGACGCGATCGATCTGGTCGGGAGCATGAATTGTTTCGAGTATATCGCGCGAGATGCGAACCGGTTTCGGGAAAATCAGCGAGGATTCAAGCGGCGAAATTGCCAGGTTTATCGCACGGAGTCTGTCAGCCGATTCTGGATGGTTTCGTGTATCATGGCGTAGGAAAATTGGATCATAAATGTAGGCAGTCTTCATAGAAATCATGATACCATATCCAAATTTCCTTTTACGGTATAAAATGTAAACGATAAAATACTAATATATTCAAAAACCAAATATTATGGTAAATGTTTCTTGTTAAATATTTGTCAAAAAAATATTTTATCTGCGTTTTTGAGTCAATTTTTTTTGATATATGTATCATATTTACCGTCATCATTTTGTTCAGTGTGGGTCAGGAATCCCTGCTCGCGAAATGTTTCGATGAGCGGTTCCGGCTGAAAATCTGCACGCAAAATCAGTGATTGATTTTCTGAAAGTTTGTTCAGTGCAATGCGCACTTCAGCCAGTGGATTTTTGTCGTCGTCAAGCAGTTGATTGGCATCCAGCATGATGGCTGGCTTGGATGCATCGACCCATTTTGGTCGACCGTCGGACTCCGGAATGTAACATGCATCAGTTTGAATTTCGCACCCTTCGCATATGGGGGGTTGACCGACGGATTTGCGCAGTTGATCGACAAGGTCCTTGGGATCCATGGCGCCGACGACCGCCGCCTGACGTACGCTGGCAATCCGTCCCAAAGTGCGCCGCAGTACAGGATTGTTCAGTTTTTTGAATTTGGGATTGATGTCGATCAGGATCTCTTTCATACCGGGGTGATTGTTGAGCAGGTCGGCGATTTTTGTTTCCAAGGTGATTTCATGGCTTGGCATAGAGGTGGGCTCACTTTTTTTGGGCCCATTATAGACGAGGATATGTAAAAAGCCCCTGAGGGGCTTTTATTCGAGATCGTCCGGCATTTCGGAGTACGCGTCGAGCGGTAACGCTTCATGATGGCCTTGAGGAAGAAGAAGATTCAGTACGATTCCCAAAAGTGCCCCCAGACCGATGCCGCTAAAACCGATACCACCAAAGTTAAAACTCATTCCCCCAATGGCAAAAACAAGAATCAGCGATACAATAATCATGTTGCGGGGATTGGAAAGGTCCACTTTGGCATGAATCAAAGTGTTCATACCGACCGAGGCGATGATCCCAAACAAAAGAAGGAGTATGCCCCCCATGACGGGGACAGGAATGGTCTGGAGCAAACCGCCAAGTTTGGCGAAAAAGGCCAATGCGATTGCAAAAAGCGCTGCCCAAGTCATGATTGCCGGGTTAAACGCTTTGGTAATGGTCACGGCCCCGGTGACTTCCGAATAGGTTGTGTTGGGCGGTCCGCCGAGCAGCGAAGCAGCGCTGGTGGCCAGTCCATCCCCAAGGAGTGTATTTTCCAGGCCCGGATCAAGCAGGTAGTCTTCTCCTGTGACCCGTGAAATGGCCAGAATATCGCCAATATGCTCAACTGCCGGAGCAATTGCAATAGGAACAATAAACAGAACAGCTTCCCAGTTCAGTTCCGGAGTAACAAAGTGGGGTGTGGCGAATAAAGGAGCTTGGCTGATCGCAGAAAAATCAACAATACCAAATGCCATCGCACTCAAATATCCCACTACAACCCCGATGAGAATGGGGAGCAACTTGATCATTCCCCGCCCCAATAAAGTAGCAAGAATCGTTGCCAAAAGGGTCATCATGGATACCGCAATCGCCGTGCCGAACGGGACCAGTACGGCTTTGCCGTCTCCGGTATGCCCGGTGGCCATTTGTACCGCCACAGGCGCCAAAATCAAACCGATTGTCATGATGACCGGACCGGTTACAATCGGCGGAAGGAGGCGATGAATAAAGCCGCTCCCTTTGATGCGGATCAAAAGACTGAGCAGCACATAAAAGAGTCCGGCGGCTACCAGACCGCTCATGGTGCCGGCAATACCCCACTTGCCCACGCCGTAAATAATGGGTGCGATGAACGCGAACGATGAGGCCAAAAAGATCGGTGGGATATTACGCCGCGTGGTGATTTGAAATATCAAAGTCCCCAGTCCAGCCGTAAACAGGGCTACATTGGGATCAAGACCCGTTAATATCGGCACCAAAACCAAAGCGCCAAACGCCACAAAAAGAAACTGCAACCCGATGATCGAATCCCGCAATCGAAACCGGTACTGTGTCGCTGCCATCATGTACTCCTTTTTAACATAAATATACGGGCACCAATAATCGCCCTACTCTTATTGTAGCACAAACCGACCATTATCGTGAAAAATTTTGCAAATTCTGCGAAAATTTTGTTGCGATGGCAAACATTTAGCTATCTTTTGCCATAATCGAACCCCACACTCCATTTCAAGGACACTGCATGAAACTCCACATAGTCGATCATCCGCTTATTCGCCATAAATTGGCTCTTTTGCGTGACCAGAAACGCTCCATGCCGGCCTTCAAAAAATTGCTGCATGAGATCGGGCTTTTGATGGCGTTTGACGTCACCAAGGCACTCCAGACCGAAGAAACCGTCGTCAAAACACCAGTGGCCGTTACCAAAGCGGACAAGCTGGTCAAACATCCTGTTTTGGTGACGATTCTGCGTGCAGGGATCGGGATGCTCAATCCGTTCATGGAAATCCTCCCCAAGTCGCGGGTTGGGTTTCTGGGAATGAACCGGGACGAAGAGACGCTCCAGCCTCACAGCTATTACAACAAAATCCCCATGCAGGCACTTGACAATACCGTATTCCTGATCGATCCCATGCTGGCAACGGGCGGATCAGCACTCAATGCACTCGACTTCCTGGCCGACAAGGGGGTAACAGATGTAATATTTATTTGCCTTGTTGCAGCACCGGAGGGGGTTCGGGCCGTCCATGCGCGCTATCCGGATGTAGAGATATATACCGCGGCACTCGATGAAAAACTCAATGAGAAAGGATACATTGTCCCCGGTCTCGGAGATGCCGGGGATCGGATTTTTGGCACTGGAGACAATGAAAATCTATGAGGCGCCTCCCATTTCGCTTGTTTGAAGCTCCCATTCTCGGCGGCGTACACAAAGGAAAAAAGATCCACATCCCCGATATCGCGACGACCCGCAGTTCCAAAGCCATCCTGCGCGAATCACTGTTTGATACCGTACAGTTTGAGATTGCGGATGCACCCTTTGTCGAAGTGTTTGCCGGGAGCGGGTCGGTGGGCCTCGAAGCCCTCAGCCGTGGGGCACGGCACGGATATTTTATCGAGAAGAACCGCGATGTTTTTTTGGTACTGCAGGAGAACATTCGCCGGATATCTTCAGCGCGTGCCACAGCCATAGCAGGGGACAGCTTTGTGCACTTCCCCCCCTTGCTTCAGCGTTTGGCCGAGGAGCGGGCACCCGCATATTTCTACTTCGATCCGCCCTTCTCGATCCGCAAGGGGATGGAGGCGGTTTACGACCGTACACTGGCTCTGATCGCCTCGATCGATCCGCTGTTATGCAAAAAGGTGATCATCGAGCACATGACGCGCTGGGAATTTCCGGAGCGCATTGGGTCTCTGTATTTGGAAAAACAGAAGCGGTTTGGCAAAAGCTCCCTCAGCTACTATGTCCCTATTCTTCCGGCGTGAATGAGCTCTTTTTCCCGATGCGCCTGAATGAAGTTGAGCATCTCAAAAAACGGCAGCGCTTTGCTGTAATAGTATCCCTGTCCATAATCACATCCGAGACGCTTGAGTGTATCGCGCACTGAGACGCTGTCGATCCATGTGGCCCCGACAGTGACGCCCAGGCTGTGACCCATGGCGATGATGGCTGCGACAAGCTTGCGTTTGTCGGAATTGATTTCAATGGCGCGAATCAGCGACTGATCGATTTTGATCGTGTTGAACGGAAGCTCTTCAAGCAGCTTGAGATGGGTAAACCCTTCACCGAAGCTGTCCATGGCAATCTGAACGCCGACTTTTTGGAGGATGGAGACTTCTTCACGCAAAATCCGAATATCTTCTCCCAGGAGCTTTTCGGAGAGATCAATGGTGATGGTTTCCGCATCAATGGCATGTTCGTGGAGCTTGCGTTCCAGTTTTTCGGCAAAATTGGCAACACGCAACTCCGGCAGGGCAAAGTTGATGCTCAGGTTGAACGATTCGACCCCGAAGCCGTCCCATGAGGCCTTGTGGGACAAAACATTCTCAAGCAAATAATCGGTGATTTCCGTCAGCATGTTGTGCTTGACTGCTTTATCCAGAAATTCAGATGCATTGAGGAGGCCATATTTTGGATGATTCCACCGCATGAGATATTCAGCACCGATCAGATGGCCTGTCTTGAGATCAAAAATCGGTTGATAGAACGAGAAGAACTCTTTACGCTGAATGGCATTGGCAAAATCACTCCGATTGAAGCGCCGTTCCGATTTGGAACCATCGGAGAGGACTTCGTCGTAATGCTGATCTGGATCTGTCTCTTCAAAAACGATTTTCCCTAATCGTTCGGACTCCAGTTGCATCTCAAGGCAGCGATCCACAATGCTTTCCGGTGTGCGCTTGTCCCGATTGAGATGCATGATGGCCTGAGAGAGTTCTGCCTCATAATCGTTTTTGATCAGGGCATCGTGCAGTGTACGCATGTGTTCCCGTATGGTTTCCATGTCGCGGTCTGGATCGTCGGACTCGGCAATTAGAATGGCAAAATCCCCGCGACCCCGATAGAAGAGTTTCTCGCCTTCTTTGGCTTCAAGCTTAAGCAGATCGGCGATATACTGGATCATCATGTTGGTTCTTTTGTATCCCAGCATGGAGTGCTGCGTCGCAAAATGCTTGACGCCGAAAAATGAGAGAACAATTGAAATACCATGCAGGTTGGAGCGCAGATTGGCTTCAATCAGATCGCTTACAAGCCGTCCTTGAATGGGGAGATCAGTCAGAAGGTCATTGTAGGACTGTGTGCGTTGAATTTGTTGCTGGAGTCGATAATATTCACTGAGATCATGCATGACAATGACACGCCAGTATCCATTGCTGTCGTGTGGATCGCGAAAAAGATTGCTGCTGATTTTGACCGGCGCGGGGTGGAGCATGCCCGGAACCTGAACATCGGTAATGTATTTACGGCGATCTACAGCTTCCAAAAATGCAACCGAGTCGGCAGGATTGTTGACACTGATTAGTTTCAGGTTGCTGAGAAATTCTTTGGTGATATCTATATCCTTCACACCAAAATAATCACCAAACTCTTGATTGACAAACAGCACGTCATTGTCGTGTGACAGGATGAGTACACCTTCCTCATATGCCTCGATCGACTCATTATAAACCTTGACTTTGTTGCTGAGCTCCTTGAGGCGAAGGTGCTCTTTGCGTGCGCGCCAATAAATGTGGATGATTGTTGCAAGGATCAAGACGACACCGATTAAAAATACGGCATAAGGGGTCACATAACTGTCAAAATACATTGTGTATATCCTGGAGTCGATTTTATTGGAGCTATTTTAGCATAATTGGCATTCAATTAGAACTATGTTGGAATTTAGGGAATCCCGTATTTGCCCTTTCGCACAATACAGGTGGCCCAAAGTCTCTTTGCTATTGCCGGAACATCTTGCGAAAAAGTCGCGAAAGTATTCCCGGTTTTTTGGTGCGATCTTCCACGGTTTTTTTCATAATACTACGCACAGCCTCTTCCGTATGGGAAAGCGCGGTACGGGCCTCTCGGAGGTGGGTGGGTTCGTAGGGATTATTTCTCATCAAGAATCTTTTCGATTTCGTGCATGGCGTCGCGGTTTTTGAGTTGGAATTTTATTTCGATGCGACGGGAAGCTTCTTTGTTTTCCAATCCATTATGGCGAACAGGATCGAGATAGGCGCGACCACTGGCAACCAGATATTTTTTTAGATTGTATTTTTGGGCAATCGGCAGCGTGAGGAGATATTGCATGACGGCCAAAGCGCGTTTTTGGGAGAGCGCAAGATTATACAGGTAGGTTCCATCACTGTCGGTATGCCCTTCGATCACAATACGCTCCAAGTGGGGACGAAT
>CAZRUT010000020.1:0-9796 GCA_964603215.1 uncultured Nitratifractor sp. | reverse complement strand
CGGACCCGGCGATGCAGATCTGATTACTGTCAAAGGACTTGAGGCACTGCGGCAGTGTGATGCCATCTGCATCCCGACAAAAAGTGCCGATCGCAGCTTTGGCCGCTCTTTGACGCATGCCATTGTGGTGCAGCTGATGGATCGGCACGCATTTACAAAGCCGCTGATCCCACTCTATACCCCTATGCGTTTTCGGCAGGATGACTGGCAACGCCAGGTCGATACAATTGTACAACAACTGGATGCCCACAATGCACTGACTTTTGTCACACTTGGGGATGCGGGGATTTACAGCACGGTGTATTATCTGCTGGAGATTATTCAGAAGCGGCACCCCGACCTCTATGCCCGGACCGAAGTCATCGCCGGTGTCACCTCGTTTTCCCAGGCCTCGGCCAAAGCCAGGCGCCCTTTGTGTGTCGGGGAAAGCGGATTGCGTATCGTACCCTTGCTTCAAACAACGGTTCCAGAAACCACGGTATATATGCGTCCGACAATCGGAATGGATACACGGGAAATCCCCCGGCAGGGAGATGTGTTTACATTTGAGAATCTTAATTACGCAGGGGAGCGCATCATGCCTTACAAGATTCAAACCATCCGCAAATACATGACGCTCATCATTGATTTCTTCAAAAAGGATCGCCATGAATTTTGAAATCCAACAGCCTCCTGTTGCCCTCGGCGCCGACATTTCGCTTCGCTCGTTTGCAGCGATCGAAGCGGAATTGCGCCACTACCCCCAGGCAAAACGCTTCACTGCCGAGGAGCAGGCTGTCATCACCAGGCTGATCCACACCACCACCTGTTTTGATCAGGTGCTGGATCATATCTACTTCTCTCCTGATGCCATCCGGCGCACGCAGTCACTCCTGACGGATGGTGCCCGGATCATTGTGGATGTTACCATGATTCAGGCGGGCCTGAGCCGTTTTTATCTCGACACATACGGCAACGAAGTCGTGTGCACCATCCATGATCCGGAAATCTTTGCTATGGCCAGGCAGCAGCAAACCACCCGAAGCTATGCTGCTGCAGTCGCGGCCATTCGCCAGAACCAGGCATCCCCCATAATACTGGTGTGCGGCAATGCGCCCACGTTTATCTATGCCGCCATCCGGACACTGATCGAAGAAAAGATCGACCCTGCCCGCGTTGCCCTGCTTCTTTTTCCGGTTGGATTTGTCAATGTGGCCGAATCCAAAGCATATGCCAAAAAGTTCAGTGCAGCATATGATGTTGCCTCGATCATCATGGAGGGGCGCTTTGGCGGCTCCACGCTGGGGGTGGCTGCACTCCATGCCATCTACAAACTGATCCGCGATTACGACGGTACGGAACACTACAATGGCAAATAATCCGCAGATCAATGACATGGGCTCCGAAGTGGTCGAAGGGTATGCCTGCAAGCCCAAGAATTTTGATCCTAACCGCCCGGCGATGCACTACAAAACCATTCTCTCCGTATGTGGTGATGCGCGGTGCGCCCAAAAGAGCGGAGCCGACCGGGCAGCCCACTTGCGCGCTTTGGTCAAGCAAATGGGACTCAACACGGGAGAACGTCGCGTCAAAATCGTCCGAACACATTGTTACGGAATGTGCCGGTTTGGGCATGTGGTGCAGATCGGAGAAAACACACAAGCAAATGGCACCCCACACAACAACGGACTCTGGCTGCGGCATGCCCACCAATACAGTGATGCCGAGTGGATGGAGATTTTGGAGTATCTCGCATCCAGTCAATCGATCAGGCGATTGCTTGGTTCCGGCGCATTGATCCCCATGGATATCTACACGTAGCGGAGAGACGGCATGCATCATGACACCAAACCACTGCGCAAAGGGCTGACCACCGGTGTGCATGCGGTGCTGGTATTTTTCAAAGCACTTGAGGGATACCTTTATGCACAACAACCGTGCCGCAGTACCACCCGGAAAATCGATAATGACGACCTGGATGTCACCAGAGGAGCTCAAATTTCTGCAACGGTTTCTTCTCAATATCATGACCTCACACTCAATCCTATTGCCCACCAACCTTATACGATGGGCACATTGAAACTCTACGCCGGATCAGGGGTTGGCGTGGTCACCCGGGAAGGACTCAAGCCCCCCAAAGACCACCCGGCGATCAACCCGGTTCCTCTCTCGGCCATCGCCAATATTTATCGTCGCCTTTGTTCCCAATGCACTGCCCCCGTTTATGCTGCCATCTCCGTGACTGACGGCGAAACCATCGCGCGCCAAACTGCCAATGCCAAGGTCGGGGTTCTGGGCGGCATTTCGATCCTGGGAACTACCGGATGGGTCAAGCCGATCTCGGCAGCCGCATACCGCGATGCGATCGCATCCGAGATTGGATTTGCCGTAGCCCAGCATTACGATACCATCGTGCTTACCCTGGGAAACAGTGCGCTGAAATATGCTCGGAAGCACTATGCCCCCGGACAAATCATCGAAATCGGTAACTTTGTTTACGATGCCATCCGGATCGCTCAGGCATCCGGATCGAAGCGCATCCATTTTGTCTGTGGGGTGGCCAAGGCAGTCAAAGTTGCCCAGGGGCACCGCAACACCCATAATCGGTTTGGCTGCATCGACTGGGAAGCGTTGACGGATGGTATCGCGCGCCACATAGGGGTTCGGGTCGAAACAGCACACACCGCAACGGTCCGGGGCGTGGTCGATCAGTTGGATCGGCTTGAAAAAAAAGCATCCATGCTTGCGTGGGTTACCCGTATCTGCAATGAGCGGCTCAGCACGTGGTTTCCTCCCCTGCACATCACCACAAGGATTGTATAAATGTTGACCATTGCCGGCAATGGAATGGGGCCTTATGATTTTGCGCACCTCGCGATCAGCCTTGACCGATACGATATCATCCTGTGCGACCCGCACTGCACCCACCCGGACCCCCGCATCCTCCGATGCAGCTACACAGAGGCACATGCCTACATCTTGGAGCATTATCGGGATCAGGAGCTGCTCTATGTCGTCACCGGTTCGCCTTTGTTTTACAGTGCCGGTACACTGATTGCAAACAGCCTGCCGCCGCAGCAGGTGCGCATCATCGACAACACTTCATCCAAAAGCTATCTCCTCTCCCGGCTGATGATTGCGGCGCAACATGTTGCCGTACTTTCTCTGCATGGGAGAACACGAATCGATCTGGAACAATTTTTGCAAAAAGAATATACCCTGATCCTCTGCGATCGACACAGCATCCACCGTCTCCAGACGGCCACGCAGTATTTGGAACACGATGCCCTGCGCATCATCATCGGGTACAAACTGGGATACACGGACGAACAGATCGTTGCGTTGGCTTCCTTCCGGGAGGCCGAGCAATTTGATCTGACACAGCCTTATGTGCTGCTCCTTCAAAGAACATATATCCCCTTGCCGTCCTATCGCGAAGACGATGCTTTTGTCACGGAACGCGGTATGATTACCAAACGCTACAAACGGCACCTCTCCTTGCAGCATCTTGACCTTGCCCCCAATCACATACTGTGGGATGTGGGGGCAGGAAGCGGCAGTTGTGCCATCGAAGCCCATTCCCGCTACAGAGTCAAAACGGTACTGTTTGAAAACAAGCCGCAACGGATCGAAAATATCCGCAAAAACCTTCGAACACATCATGTGTGTGATGCACAGCTGATTGCAGGCAACGCGGCGATAAATTTTGTGCATGTGGCCGATGCGCCGGATCGCATCTTCATCGGTGGGGGCGGCACCGAAGTGATCGAAAAGCTTCCCGATATGTATGCACGGCTGACGCCCAACGGAATACTCCTGATCGTGGCTGTCACGCTCGCAAGCCTGACACGGGCGATCCAAACCCTCCGCGATGCCGGTATCACGTATCACGTTATTGCGCTTGCGCTGACAACGTACAAAGGGACATGGGATATGGCAGAACCGGAACGCCAGCTTTTTCAGATCAAGGTGATTAAGCGATGATATATTTTATTGGTGCGGGCCCCGGCGACCCGGAATTGCTGACCCTCAAAGCCCACAAAATCCTCCGTCAGGCAGATGCCGTCCTCTACACAGGATCCCTCGTGCCCCATGCAGTGCTCGGGTGGTGCAAAGCAGAAGCGCTGGTGGTCGATTCCCAGGGAATGACTTATTCCGAAATCTTTGATTTTCTGCAGCAACACCGCCACAAAATCGTCGCCAGAGTCCACACAGGTGATCCGGCACTCTACTCCACAATCGCCAAACAGATCGCCTACCTTCAAGCGCACCATATCCCCTATCGTGTCATCCCCGGCATCACGGCTGCCATGGGTGCTGCCGCGTCTCTGGGGATCGAATACACCATCCCGGGTGTCTCCCAGGGGCTCCTGCTCACCCGCATTGAAGGGCGTACCCCCAATCCGGAGAGACTGGAACAGATCCTAGCCTGCCGCAATACGTCGCTGGTTTTTTATCTTTCGATCACCCTGCTGGAGACCCTCAGGCACACCGCACTTCGTGTGGGCTACGCCCCCAAAACGCCTTGCTGGGTCGTGGAAAAAGCGACATGGGAAACAGAGAATATTTATCAAGGAACACTGGAAAATATTCACGATCAGGTCGCCCACATCAAAGGGGTAGCGCTGATCCTTCTGGGCGATTTTTTGTCCCAGCAGGAATCAGAGCCTTCACGCCTCTACACACAACCGCCTCATGGGAGATCCACATCATGAACATTGCGCTCATCACCATCAACCAGCCCAGTTTGGACGCGGCCATCCGTCTGATGGGCCATCTGTCGGATCATCATGTCGATCTCTATGTCAAAGAAGAATATGCATACCGGGACAAACCGGCATGTGCGCACCATCATGTGCGTCCATACAAAAAACTCGACGACATACTCCCGAATGCATGGCAGCACGACGATGCCATCATCGCTCTGTTGGCCGTCGGTGCCGTGGTGCGCAAGATTGCCTCCCTGCTGCACGACAAATCCACCGACCCGGCTGTGCTGGTGATGAATCTTGGATTAAACAAAGTTGTCCCCCTGATCGGCGGTCATCTTGGCGGGGCCAATGCTCTGGCCGAATGGATTGCCTCACGCATCCCCGGATGCCAGACGTTCCTCTCCACCGCCACCGACCAAACCCGGACACTGGCGTTTGAGATGTGGGCGCAGGCCAACGGCTGGCGCATGGCCAACCTCAAAGCCCTTGCGCGCATCTCGAACCGTCTGATCAACCGGCAAACGGTCAAAGTCGCCACATATGACAGTGTGTTTGCGCGCATTCCCGACCCGACATCGCTCGTGCAAACCGATTTTGAACATTGTGACGAAGATACCGTAGTCATCGCCCCCCACATTTCCACATCCTCCCTGACCCTCATTCCAAAAGTAGCCATAGGTATCGGGTGCAACCGTAGCACGCCTGCTGTGGACATCAAAGATGCATATTATCGATTTTTGCGCACGCACTCCCTCCACCATGAGGATATTGCCTGCATCGGATCTTTTGAAGCCAAACAGGATGAAGAAGGTCTTTTGGCTGCTGCGCAGATATTGAAACTGCCTGTTCGTTTTTATGGAAAAGACGCGATCAATGCCCTTTCCCAGTCGTTTTCTCCATCAGTATCCACACGTATTTTTGGACTCAAAGGGGTGGCCGAACCCAGTGCCGTTCTGGGATCCCAATTCCATGAACTTCTTTTTGCAAAAAAAACGTACAACCAATCCATCACCATTGCAGGAGCGATCTAAATGGCGAAAAAACTCTATATTCTCAGTACCGGCGCCGGCGGTACCCGCTATATGACCGCCGAAGCACTCGAAGCACTTGCCGCATGCGACGCAGTCGTCGGATACCGTAATTATATCAAAGAACTCCGAGAGCTGATCGGCGATACCCCGGTTTTTATGTCAGGGATGACGCAAGAGATCCAGCGGTGCCAAACAGCGATCGACTTGGCAAAAAACGGCCGGACCACATGTATTGTTTCCAATGGCGACGTCCATGTGTTCGGCATGGCCACGCTCATCGTCGAACTGATGGATGCACATAATCTCTGGGAAGAGATTGAAGTGATTCCCATTGCCGGCGTCACCTCCCTGCTGGCAGCTGCCAGCCGAATCGGGGCCCCCATCAGTCAAGATTTTTCCGTCATCTCACTGTCGGACCGACTGACCGACATCATGTTGATCGACAAGCGGGTGCGCCATGGACTCGATGCCGATATGATTCTCGGTATCTACAACCCCAAATCCAAGAAACGGATCCGTCCTTACCAAAATTTCCTTGCTGCGCTGCACGATCATCCCGAACGTATTGCCATCATCGCATCACATGTGGGACGGGACGCGGAGCGTGTCGCCGTCACGAGCACGACCGAGCTCATTGCTCAGGGTATTGACCATCCCGATGTCACCATGTCCACCCTGATTTTGGTGGGCAACTCTAATACGCGCCGCACCCGCAACGGGTGGGTACTTACCCCGCGTGGCTACATGAACAAATATACCCTTGACGGGGCGGTAAAAACCCAATGACTGCCTTCTGCATCTCCGCCACCGCATCACGACAAGGCAAAACACTGCTGACAACTGCATTGCTGTGGCATTTCAGGGGACGCGTCCGTCCGTTTAAAATTGGGCCGGATTTCATCGATCCTCAGTTTCACAAAAGTGTCTGCGGTACCGATGCGGTCAATCTCGATACATTTATCATGAACGCGGAGCAGGTGGTCTGGCTTTTTGAGCACTATGCCACCGAAAAAGTGGCGATTCTTGAGGGGGTAATGGGGTATTACGATGGAGAGGACAAAGGATGTAGCACCTACTCCGTAGCCAAACTTTTGGGCATCCCCACGCTGCTGGTACTCGATGGGAGCGGCAGCTACATTACGCTTTCGGCTGTATTGAAGGGGATGATTACATACCGTAATGACCATACCGTCGGGGGCGTTATTCTCAACAAAATTGCGTCGGTGTCCCATTATGCGTTGATCAAAAAGCAACTCCGAAAAGACCATCCGAATCTCCGTGTGTTCGGCTGGATTCACAAGGACCTGCCCGCACTCCGGGAGACCCATCTCGGCTTGGATCTTGTTGAACGGGACCGGATCGGCACCGTGGCACAATCCGTTCTGGAGCACCTCGACATGGCGGGGATTACAGCATTAAAAATCCCCCAACCTAAGCAGCCAAAAAGCTATCCGTTTCCGCCCATCCGAAAAAGAGACCAACGGATCGCCATCGTGCACGATGCCAATTTTTCCTTTCTCTATTACGACAACATGATGGTATTGCGAGAAATGTTTTCTGACGTATTTTTCGTCGACGCTACCCGGGACGAAACCATCCCGCCCGATACAGACTTCCTTTACATTCCGGGCGGATATGTAGAGAGTGATGCGGCATACAGTGCCGTACAGCATGCGGATCGCTTTCGCAATTCCCTGATCCGTCATGCCGCTGCCAAACCGGTCTATGCCGAGTGTGCCGGACTGCTCTATCTCGCCAACCGTGTTGATGACAAAACGATGGCCGGGGTACTGGATGTGGATTTTGTGCTGCACAACCGCCCACAGCGACTGGGGTATTACTACGATGCATCGGGAATCCGGGGGCATGCGTTTCACTATACCGCGCCGACGGAAGCGTCGTGCACAAAAGGGTTCGGAACGCTCAGCAAAACACCCGGTGGGGACGGCCGGCCGGGCAGCTGGAAAAGCGGGACCGTTTACGGCACCTATCTGCATACCATGTTTCGGGCATTCCCCTATATACTGATCCCCCCCACACAGGAGACCACATGATCAAAACCATTACCGGAAATTCAGAGAATATTCACCTGTTTTACAACAAAACAGCGACCTTCATGCTCGCCCTAAGCAATACCGCCACCGCCGATATCCCCGGCATCACTCAGGCCGGCATCCCCGGTATGATCTATTTTACCCCGACGCTCGACGGGGAATTTGTAGCAAGCGGTGCAGTGCACAGCATGCCCGATGTGGCCGAAACTCCCAATGGAGTGCCTACGCCTGCACTCATCACCCGCAGCGTGCATTTGCTGCACCCGTTTGCACATATAGCGCTTTTGGATCTGGGCTTGAGGGTGCCGCCCGGGGGAGAAGATGTCGTGTGCCATGATCTGAGTATTTCTCCAAGCCAAAACATTGCCGATGGTGCCGACATCGATGCCAAAGCGCTGATCGAAAAGGGGATGGACATGGGGCGGAGTTATGTGTGTGAGGATGACTATCTGATCGTGGGCGAGTCGGTGCCCTCCGGCACCACCACAGCAACGGCTACGGCATTGGCATTGGGATATGATGCCCAATCGTATTTTTCATCCAGCTTCAAACATGTCCCCGATACGTTGCGACATGCCACCATTCAGGCAGCATTGGCACGGGTTGCGGGACACACCGATATGTTAGATATTCTGGGTTCGGTTGCCGACAACATGCTGCTGTTTGTTGCCGGATTTGTTCTCGGGGTCAACGGCCGCTTCCCTGTGGTTCTGGCCGGCGGCACGCAAATGGCGGCGGTTCTTTTGGTTGCCAACCGTATTGCTCCCCTTATGGACACGCACATTCCCTACCGCCATCTTGCCCTCTGGACCACCAAGTGGGTAGCCGAAGACCCCCATTCGAACATCAAAAAGCTGTTGGAGATGGTGGATACGCCGATCGATGCTTATTATGCCGATTTTGATTTTGGGATGAGTCGTCATCCGGCATTGGCATTATACGATGAAGGAGAGGCCAAAGAGGGCGTCGGTGCCGGGGGCGCAATCGTCTATGCGTATCTTCACGGTGTCAACCGAGAAGACATTACCCGTCAGGTTGAGGAGTTTTTGAAATGAAAATCCTTTATTACGGCGGGCAGAAATCGGGCAAAAGCCGTACGGCAGAACACAAAGCCCTTTCTCTCGCGCATACCAAACACCAAACGCCATACTACATCGCTACATACGATGCCCGCTACCCTGATGCAGAAATGCACGCACGCATCCAAGAGCATCAGGCCCGGCGGGCCGGGCGTTTCGTGCTCATCGAAGCACCGACAAAACCCAGCCGCGTGATCCGCGAAGGGCACGTCCACCTCATCGATTGCATCAGCATGTGGCTGCTCAACACGCTCGACATGGATGAAGCCGGCATCTTCGAAGAAATCGACCAAATCTGTTCCATCGAGGCGGACATCCTTTTTGTACTCAACGATGTCGGAAGCGGGATCATCCCCCCGGAGCCTCTCAGCCGTACGTATGTTGATCGCAGCGGTGTCGTCGGGCAGCGGCTGGCAGCACACTGTGATAGAGTGTACGAAGTAAAACTGGGACTGACACGGCAACTCAAATGAACCGATATATACATGGGGGAGATGTCATCTCGTTTGCAAAAATAGCCGGCTGTGCTCCGCACGAGGTGCTTGACCTCTCTTCCAATATCAATTTTGTCACACCCGACATTGATGATGTGTTTCATGCTCTTGATCCCGCACCCTATCCCAGTTATGATGCACTCTATACAGCGATTGCCGCACGCTATGGCGTCACGAAAAACATGGTTGAAATCTTTAACGGTGCCTCGCAAGCCATTATGAGCCTTTTCATCCACCTCAAGATGACCCAACACACACACGCCGTACCCCACGTGACGTTCTATACCCCTGCTTATCTGGAATACAAACGCGCGGCCGGGATCTTCGGATATACAGCATCGCATATCAACCGTTTCAATGCCATGGATACGCCACCGCGTGACGGATCGCTGATTGTTTTTGCCAACCCGGCAACACCCGACGGAATCTATTACGATCCGGAACCGT
>CAZRUT010000019.1:0-9860 GCA_964603215.1 uncultured Nitratifractor sp. | reverse complement strand
ATGCATGAGAATCGCCTAATATTCTGCAAAGGCTTAGTGCATGGGTGTTTGCAAAGTATTTGAGGTTCACCCGTAGGTGAATCGATGATACTTTGTGAATGCCCATGTGCTAATGCTTTGCAGAAGATGGGTGATCTCTAATGCATAGTTTGGGGTTAAGCGTGACGCGTGACGCGTTACGATATTATTACGAGAACGCATCATGCGTAGCCCACACAAAGACACACCATGACGCTCCGGGAACTTCAGGCTATTGCCAACCGGCTCCGTGCCTTTGACTTCATTACCCGTGCACGCCGCACTGAGGACAACGTCATCGAGCTGGTTTTCAAGACCGCCGCCCCGTCGAAAAAAATAGAATCGGCATACTTTTTTGACATGACACGGGGGCACAGCATGGTATTTTCCGCCCCGTCTGTGCGCCCGCTTCGGGGATACAATGCGCCGCTGGATACACTGCTGCATACGCACGTGGCCTCTGCCAGAATCGAGGATGTACAGATCATCGGCAGTGACCGGATTCTTCGCATCGACCTATCGCCCAAAAGCCGCTACAAAAGCCGGCGCATCGCCCTGCAGTTCGAATTTACCGGCCGCAACACCAACGCCATCCTGCTGGATGCTGACAATACCGTCATCGAAGCCTTGCGCCATATCGATGCAGGAAGTTCCTTTCGGGTGATCCGCCCCGGAACGGAACTGCTGCCACTGCCGCCCCGTCCGAATCACGCACCTTCCCCTGAGGATGGTCCGGTGCTTTCGGATGCAGAAATCGATGCCGTTCTCTCCAAAAATTATGCCGACCGCACTGCCAAAAAACTGGCACAGTCCCGGCAGAACAAAGCCGCCGCTACCCGCAAACAGATCGCCAAATTTGACCGCCTCCTCGCGCACCTCTCGGATCCCGATGCACTGTTGAAGTCAGCCGAAGCATACCAAAATACTGCCAACATCCTGTTGGCCAACCTCCACCGAATCCCCCCCTACGCCACCCAGCTGGAAACAAAAGATTTTGACGGAAATCCCGTCACGATTCCCCTGCCGAAAAACACCCCCGTCAACCGGATGAGCGATGACTATTTTGCCCGCGCCAAGCGCGCCAAAGCCAAAGCCCGCAATGTCCACATCGAAGTCGAAAATCTCACCAGCAAACGGGCTTTTTACCGCAATATTCTTCACGCCGTCGAACAAACAGACGACGTGCGCACGCTCGACCTCCTCGTCCCCAAACGGGCCCGATCCCAGCGCAAAAAAGAGCGCATACGGGAGGGGGAGCTTTTTTGGATCGATGACATCAAAGTCCTCGTCGGACGCAACAGCGTCGAAAACCAGCACCTCCTCAAAATCGCCCGCGCCAACGACATATGGATGCACGTACGCGGCGTCCCCTCCAGCCACGTCATCATCCGCACCGACAAACAAAATCTCCCCGAAAGCGTCCTGCGCTCTGCAGCCAAACTCTGCGTCGATTTTTCCCGCAAACAGCCCGGCGACTATGCCGTAGATTACACCCGGAGAAAATTTGTCAAAATCCAGGATGGCTCCCGCGTCACATACGACAAATACCAGACCCTGCATGTGCGCAAAGAGGGAATCGAGATACGCACCTGACGGCGCTACAGGGCACCACAGTGCACCTTTTTGGGGCAGGGTGCGCTATAATACGCCCAAAATGAAGGATGGACCATGGCAAAACCTTCCGAACACCGCGCCCGGATCCAAACCGCTGCCCTTCTGGCGGCAGCGGTTTGGATCATCGGGATGCTCGACATACCGTGGCTGACCTGGCTGGCGCTGGGCGCCGTTTATATGCTTGCGCTGGGGGAAGCCATGGCGCTGTTCAAAATAGCCGATGCGGTACCGTATCTTGGGGGCGGCGCACTCTGGCTTGCCGTGGGACTCTACCCGCACCCGGGTGATCTTGTGGTCCTGGGCCTGCTGGTTTTTGCAGCATTGCTGGCATACCGGCGGCCGTTTGAAGCCCGCAGTTTCCTGCCATTCCTCTACCCTACCGTCGGTTTTCTCTACATGTGGATGCTTTACCACACGGACGGCATGCGCGCCCTCCTCTGGATGGTTCTGGTGGTTGCATCGACCGACATAGGCGCTTACTACACCGGCAAAAACTTGGGCAAAACCCCCTTTTCCCCTACTTCGCCCAACAAAACACTCGAAGGGGTGATCGGCGGGGTGATCGGCGGAACCGTCGCCGGGGCCGTCATGGCAGCAGGCTGGATGGGGATCGGCGTGCTTGCCGCATTGATCATCAGCCTCATCGGTGCAAAGTTTTCGATCTTTGGTGACCTGTTTGAAAGCTACCTCAAGCGCGAAGCGGATGTTAAAGACAGCGGCAAAATCCTCCCCGGTCACGGCGGGGTACTCGACCGAATTGACGGCTACCTTTTTGCCGCGCCGGTTCTCTACATTCTACTCCAGTTTTGGAATACATAACAAAGGTTCATCATGTCAGCCGACACCCCCTCTTCCATTATCCTGCTCGGCGCTACCGGGTCGATCGGGGTCAACACCCTTCACGTCGCCGACCGTTATGGCATCGCCATCGAAGCCCTCGTGGCCGGACGTAACATTGACTTGCTCAATCAGCAAATAGCCCGTTACACGCCCCGCTATGTCGCCATCGCCGACGCGGCAGACAAGGAAAAAGTCCAACACCCCCATGTGCTCTGCGGTGAGCGCGGCATCCTGGAGTTGCTGGAGCGGTGCCAGAGCAAGACCGTGGTCAATGCCCTCGTCGGCTACGCCGGCATGCAGCCCACCCTCAAAGCCATCGAACTGGGCAAGCAGGTGGCGCTGGCCAATAAAGAATCCCTTGTAGTCGCAGGCGCATTCATCGACATGGACCACATCTTCCCCATCGACAGTGAACACTTTGGGCTGTGGTATCTGATGCACGGCCGGCCGATCAACCAGCTCTACATCACGGCCAGCGGCGGCGCATTTCGGGACTGGGCAATTGCGGACATGGGCCAGGCGACCTTTGCCAATGCCCTCCAGCATCCCAACTGGTCCATGGGCAACAAAATCACCATCGACTCGGCCACCATGACCAACAAGCTCTTTGAGCTTTTGGAGGCAAAATGGCTTTTTGATACCACCCGAATCGATGCAGTGATTGAGAAAAAATCGATCATCCATGCACTGGTGGCATTTGCAGACGGTTCCACCACGGCACACTATGCCGGTGTGGACATGCAGCTGCCGATCGCCTTCGCCCTCAAGCGCGACACACAGGAGGCCATCCTTCCGCCGGTCGATCTGCTCAGCATCGGCGCCATAGAATTTGGCCCCATCCAGACCGAACGATACCCCATCTGGACGATCAAAGAACACCTCCTCCAGCACCCCCATCTCGGTGTCGTGGTCAATGCTGCCAACGAAGTGGCCATCAAGCAGTTTGAGCAGGGAAAATGCAGCTTTTTCGGCATGGCCGAAACGGTACTTGATGCCTATAAAACCTTTGAAAACGTCCATGCCAGGTCGATCGCAGAGATCGTGGAAATCGATCGGGAAGTGCGGCATTATTGCGCACGGTAAATGGGCACGACGAAGCAGCACACATGATCCTCAGTATTGAATCGAGTTGCGACGACAGTTCCATTGCCGTCACGGAGATGGACACCAAAAAACTGCTCTATCACCGCAAAATTTCCCAGGAAGCCCGGCACGCCGCCTACGGAGGGGTTGTGCCCGAATTGGCAAGCCGGCTTCATGCCGTTGCATTGCCGGAAATCCTCACCGGCGCCCTGCCGTATATCGATCGCCTTCGGGCCGTGGCCGTCACCCATCAACCCGGTCTTTCGGTCACCCTCCATGAAGGGGTCATGATGGCCAAAACCATTGCGGCATTGCAGGCCATCCCGCTCATTCCCGTCCACCACCTCAAAGGGCACATTTATTCCCTCTTTATCGGGCAGGAAACCCAGCTTCCTGTGCTGGTGCTCCTGATCTCCGGCGGGCACACCATGATCGTCCGCGTCACCGATCTGGAGCACATGAAGATTCTGGCAACCAGCATGGACGACAGCGTGGGAGAAAGTTTTGACAAAGTAGCCAAGATGATGGGGCTGGGCTACCCCGGAGGCCCCATCATCGAAACGCTGGCCCAGGACGGCGATGCCGACCGCTTCGACCTGCCGGTACCTTTGCGCCACTCCCCCTTGATCGCCTTTTCGCTCTCGGGACTCAAAAATGCCGTCCGCCTGACTGTCGAACGGCTGGGCGGATCTGCCGACATGACGCATCAGGATCGCTGTGATCTGTCCGCATCGTTTCAAAAAGCCGTCCGCCGCCATCTGATCCAAAAAAGCAAAAAAATTTTCGCCGGTGATCCCATCCGGGATGTCGCCATGGTCGGCGGCGCCAGTGCCAATCTCTATCTGCGCGAAGGGGTTGAGGCCTTGTGTCAATCTTATGGAAAAACCCTGCATGTCGCCCCATTGGAATACTGCACAGACAATGCAGCGATGATTGGACGGTACGGCATTGATGCCTACCGCGCCGGTCTCACCGTCGATCCCCATGCCGTCACCGTTGTCCCCAATCGAAAACGGCAGCAAGGTGGGGAACTCTAAGACTGTTTTAACGCAACACAAAGCCCTTTTTGGGTAAAATCATTGTCCATTATATGATTACGGAGCAAACACATGGCAGAATACGGCGCAGGCAACATCAAAGTCCTCAAAGGGCTTGAGGCAGTACGCAAACGTCCCGGAATGTACATCGGAGACACTGCAGTCAAAGGGCTGCATCATCTCGTGTACGAAGTGGTGGACAACTCCATCGATGAGGCAATGGCCGGCCATTGCGACACCATCAAAGTCACCCTCACCAACGCAGGCTCCGCCATCATCGAAGACAACGGCCGGGGCATTCCCGTGACCGAGCACCCCACCGAAAAAATTTCAGCCGCTACAGTGGTGCTGACCGTCCTCCATGCCGGAGGAAAATTCGACAAAGATACCTACAAAGTCTCCGGCGGTCTGCACGGGGTCGGTGTTTCCGTCGTGAATGCCCTCGCTTCCCGCCTTGACCTCACCGTCCTGCGTGACGGTGCGGTGCACGCGCAGTCATTTGAGCGGGGCATCCCCCTTGCCCCGCTTGAAGTCACGGGGAAAAGCCGCAAAAAAGGGACCCGAATCGAGTTTTGGCCCGATCCGGAAATTTTCAAAGAGGGGGTCAGCTTCCAAAAAGAAATCCTCACCAAGCGTTTCAAAGAACTGGCCTACCTCAACCCCCGCATCAAAATCGAATTTAATGACGAGCGCGACGACACCAAAGAAACCTTCCATTTCGAAGGGGGACTCAAGCAGTTTGTCGAAGACCTCAACGGGCGTGAACCGCTCAGTGGAGCGCAATTTTTCCAGGGAGCCGCCGATGACATCGAAATGGACATCGCTATTATGTACTGCGATGCCGACAGCGACAAAGTGGTGACGTTTGTCAACAACATCAAAACCCCCGACGGCGGAACCCATGAAGCCGGATTCCGTGCCGGTTTGACCCGCTCCCTCTCAAGATACATTTCCAAAAATGCCAATGCCAAAGAGAAAAACACCAAAATTACCGGCGATGATGCCCGCGAAGGATTGATCGCCGTGATCTCCGTCCGCGTACCCGAGCCCCAGTTCGAAGGGCAAACCAAAGGGAAACTCGGTTCCTCCTATGTTCGCCCACTGGTGCAGCGCTTTTTTACCGAACATTTCAACAAATATCTTGAAGAAAATCCCATCGAAGCCAAAGCGATCATGGCGCACGTTATCCTCGCCGCCAAAGGACGGGACGCCGCCAAGCGGGCCAAGGATCTTGTCAAGCGCAAAGATTCGATGGGTGTCGGCACGCTGCCGGGCAAACTAGCCGATTGCCAGAGCAAGGACCCGGAAAGCTCTGAAATCTACCTCGTCGAGGGCGATTCGGCCGGCGGTTCGGCCAAGCAGGGGCGCGACCGGGTCTTCCAGGCGATCCTGCCGCTCAAGGGGAAAATCCTCAACGTCGAAAAAGCCCGTCTGGAACGGATCCTGAAATCCGACGAAATCAAAAACATGATTACCGCGCTGGGGTGCGGCATTGGCGACGAATTCAACGAAGAAAAACTCCGCTACCACAAAATCATCATCATGACCGATGCCGACGTGGACGGCAGCCATATCCAGACGCTGCTGATGACCTTTTTCTTCCGTTTTCTGCGGCCGGTCATCGAAAAAGGATACCTGTATCTGGCCCAACCGCCCCTGTATCGCTACAAAAAAGGGAAAAACGAAACCTACCTCAAGGATGACAAGGCACTCAACGACTTTTTGATCGAAAACGGTATTGGCGTCATCGAGAGCACCACGATGGGGCAGGCCGACCTGGTGGATCTTTTCAAGCTGGTCGCCTACTACCGCATGACCCTCAAAGAGATCGAAAAACGCTTCGCGCTCCCTGAAGTGCTGCGCTACATGATTGAAAATCCCGACGTAATCGGCACCAGCAACAAAAAGCTTGCCACCACCATCAAAAAATACATCAAGGAGCTGGGATACAATATTCTCAGCCAAACCATTACTGATGAGAAGATCCATCTTTTTGTCCAGACAAACGACGGCCTTGAGGAACTGATCGTTGACGAGATACTCTTTACCAATCCCCACTACAATGAAGCGATTCATATTTACCACAAAATTCAGGAGCACATCACCGAAGAGTTTGCCGACACGGATCTGTTGACCCTCTTTGATGCCGTGGAAGCCAGCGCCAAAAAAGGGGCATACATCCAGCGCTACAAGGGCTTGGGGGAGATGAACCCTGCGCAACTCTGGGAAACCACCATGACCCCCGAGAACCGCCGACTGCTTCAGGTAACCATCCACGATTTCGACGAAGCCAGCGATACCTTCTCACTCTTTATGGGGGATGAGGTCGAACCCCGCCGCGCCTACATCGAAACCCACGCCAAAGATGTCAAACATCTGGATGTCTGATGTTAATCTCTGAGCAGGAAGAGCGGGGGCGCAAATTCAAACTTGCCCTGCGCGCCGGACTCCCGGTTCTTGTCTTGATCGGTGTGGTGGCCTACGGGACTTTTTTCCAGGAGCACACATTGCAGCTTGGGCTCAAAGAATCTCTTTTGGCGGCCGCGCTGATTTTTGTCACCACCTATTTTATCTTTTTTCTTCTCGAAGAGGACAGCCAAAAGACCCTGATTGACCGCACGACCAACGGTTACAACTACCGGGCATTTCTGCACCATTTACACACACACCGACCCCGATCGCTGGCGCTGGTCCATATCGCCAATCTGGGCATCATCAATGAAAACTACGGTTCACAAGAGATTGACACCATGCTCCGGTCGCTGGTATATCAGCTCGATGGCACATTGGCCGCATTTGGAATCCACCCTGCCGTGATCGGACGAAAATACGGTGCGGAGTTTCTGGTCGGAACCGGAGAGAGCGAAAAGAAACTCCGGGAAGCGATCACCGCATTTGTTGCCGACCACCCCGCCATCCAGGCGATCGAACTCGACTACCGATTTGCCGTTCTTGCCCATGCACACGAAGCGATCGAGCAAGAGATCTGGCACCTCCATGACCGCATCGCCGCCCAGCAGCCATCCGCCAAAAATCTTTCTTCGGACAATGCTCAGGAGCATGAAAAACTTGACCGCCTTGAAGCGGACATCGTCGAAGCCATCCACGCCCGCCGCCTGCAGTTTACCTTCCGCCCACTATATCATGTTCGCAAAGGCGCCGTGGATACATACGAGATTGCAACCCGCCTCAAGCTTGCCGACAACACAGCACTCCCTCCCAAAGTATTTCTCCCCGTGATCAACCGACTCGGCTTTGGCCGGGACTACGACTTGGCAATCCTCCAGCATGTCGTCGCAATCCTCAAGCTCACCGATGAACATATTGCTTTTAGTTTCAACCTTTCCCCTTTTTCGCTGCGCAACAAAGACTTTCAAGAAAAAGCCTTCGCCACCATTATGAAAAGCGGCATTAGCCCTTCCCGGCTGATCATCGAACTTTATGAACGCAAAACCCACCACAACCTCGAAGGATACCTCAAAACACTCGCGTCATTCCGGGCACGCGGCATACGCATCTGTATCGATAACTTTGGCTCCTCCAATGCTTCCATGGAGTATATGCGCCATTTCAAGTTTGATATGGTGCAGTTTGATCGGGATTATGTAGGACACCTCGAAGATCACAACAGCCATGCCATGCTCCAGTCGCTGGTGGACATGTCACAAAGTCTTGGCATTACCACCGTGGCCAAATGGGTCGACAAAGAGAGCCAAAGAGACAAACTTACGGCCATGGGCATCGACTATCTTCAGGGATTTGGTATCGCCAAACCGCTTTCCGAAGCACAATTAATCCAAGCTTACAATTGAAGGACAACCATGCAGTACGGCGAAAAAGAGATACGGGCGTTTGACATTCAGGCTGATGAGCATTACTGGCCCAACAAACATCCCAAAAACTATACCATCGACATCACGCTGCCGGAATTCATGTGCCGCTGTCCGCGATCGGGCTACCCGGATTTTGCCACACTGAAGCTTGCATATGCTCCGGATCAGTACGTTATCGAACTCAAGGCAATCAAACTCTACATCAACACCTTTATCGATCGGTACATTTCTCATGAAAACAGCACCAATGAAATATTCGATACGCTCTACGCCCGTCTCCGGCCCAAATGGATGCGGCTTGAAGCCGATTTCAATCCGCGCGGCAACGTGCATACGGTCATCACCATCGACAGCAGGGAGTTTGCGGAGCGCACGAAAACTTAAGGGCGCCTCCAATAATAGGTAACACGCACAATGGCAATGTGACAGATTTTCCTCCCCGGGCCACTTCAGTATGGTATCATGGCGAAAATGGATCTAAGGGGGGACCATGACCATCGATTTTCATACGATCATGCAGCGTATCGAAGAAATTCTGCGCGAGAAAAACACCAAAAAGAAGATTCTTAACAAAGAAATCGCTGCCGAACTGGACCTATCGCCCGATTATTTTGCCGTCATCAAGAGACGGGGGAAGATTCCCTACCGCTCTTTGTCTTTGTTTGCCCAAAAAGAGCATATCAACCTCAACTGGCTCCTGCTCGGGTCATCGCCGAAATACATCCAGGCCAACACAGGAAAATCAGACTTGACCTAATATGTGGACTGTGCTATAATGGGCACACAATTATCATACAATAAGGAGAAGACATGGGTGCACGTGATGATAAAATTGCCAAATACATTGCAGAGAGCAAAAAGCTGGGACTGGGCCTCTCTGACGACCTGATTCGCAAAGTTTCCATAGGATTGGGGCCTTCCATCCATCGAAAAGATGCCGAGACCGTTTCCTGTTCGCAGGCACGCGAGCTGGAAACAGTCAAAAAAAACTATGGCCAGAAAAAGCTGGGCGTTACCGATGCCGATGCGATTGATGCCGCCATCAAAAAAGCGTGCGAAAAGATGGGAAGCTCCAATCGAAACAAATACCGCGCGCTTTTCTATGCCCTGGTTGCCCAAGAGCTTGGCAAAGCGTCAGTGTACGCCTAAAATACTTGGCTCCAATTTCAAATAGGCATCATTCCGGACTTTGTTTGCAGTAAAATACATGCTTCGGCATGCCCTCAGACAAGGTATGTTTTGGCAAATGTGCGCGTCGTCATTGCTGCCAGACCCACCGCCTATGCTGCACGGGCATAGCGTATGATGCAGTTTTGTTGTGCGGATACCCTGAAGAACACATCAAAGCCTTTACGTGTATGTGCGATCTCAAACTCTTTGAGTATGTTTCCCTCATCATCACCTATAGCAATTGTCACCCGCGGTGCTAAAATAG
>CAZRUT010000018.1:0-9872 GCA_964603215.1 uncultured Nitratifractor sp. | reverse complement strand
CGTGTGACATCACATATATTTAGACACTCTTATGCCACACAGCTATTGCAAAGTGGTATAGACTTGAGAAGTATTCAAGAACTACTAGGGCATAAATCTGTGGAGACCACAATGGTCTATACCCACGTGGTGGCTGAGATGAATAAGGGCAGGATCATGAGTCCACTGGATATCGCATGAAGCAGATAGATCCTCACAGCATTCCGGCGCTCAGCGCGATGAAAAAGTGCCCGAAGCAGCTCAGTTACCGTGGCGACGTATCGTTGCTGGAGCGGCCGATGGTGTCGATTGTGGGGACGCGGAAGCCTTCGCACTATACCCGACGGTACACGCAGGAAATCGCTGCTGCGCTGGCGCGGCGCGGGGTGGTGACGGTGAGCGGGGCGGCGATGGGGGTGGATGCGGTGGCGCACCGGGGTGCCGGGGCAGCGCATACCGTCGCAGTGCTGCCCAGCGGGATCGATGTGCGTTATCCGGCGGTCAATCGGGATTTGATCGAAGGGATTGAGCGGGCGGGACTGACATTGAGTCCGTTTGCAGATGGATTTCGGGCGACTCCCTGGAGCTTCGTGGTCCGTAACGAGCTGGTGGTGGCGCTGGGCGACGTGCTGGTGGTAACGGAAGCAGACGAAGAAAGCGGCTCGATGCGCTCGGTGAACTATGCACTGAAAATGAAAAAAGAAATTTTTGTCCTGACCCAGCAGATTGGGGCCAGCAGGGGGACCAACAGGCTGCTGCAAGAAGGCCGGGCGCACCCCATTTACGATATAGAAGCGTTTGCGGCCCGTTTCGGTGTGGCGACGGCGTCGAATATTCCCCGGGATGACTTTTACTATTTTTGCCAGAAGCATCCCACGCTGGATGCAACCATTGCGGCGTTTGGGGATCGGGTCTACGAAGCAGAGCTGAAGGGGGAGATTCGGATTGCGGACGGACGGGTACAGCCGGTATGAATCGAACCGGCCGCCGCCAGACCGGCGCGTGTCGTGCTACCGGGCGGCGACTTTTTTGCCGGCAAAGTCAGTCACGACTTTTTCCAGAACCTCCTGGGGAAGCATCCCGACCTGCATGGTGATGACTTTGCCCTGAGGATCGAGGATGAGGAGAAATGGGATCGACCCTTTCCATCCGGCCCGCTTGGCAATGTAATCGACGAAATAGCCCGCATCCTGATAGGCAACGACGTCGTAATTCATCTTGTGATTTTCGGCAAAGGCTTTGAGGCGGACTTTGGGGGTATTTTGGACCTCAATGCCGAGCATGGCAAGTTTGCCTTTGTATTTGTTGATCAGGTTGACGTAGTGGGGGATGGAAGCCAGGCAGGGAGGACAGTGGGTACCCCAAAATTCCAAAAAGACGACTTTGCCTTTGTACTCGGGGATTTCCAGGCCATTCTCGGTCCCTTTGACGTGGATGGTTTTGCCCTCAAGTGTAGGGAGCTTGATATAATCGATGTTGGCAGCCGCGGCCAATCCGCCTGCCATGCACAGTGCCGCCAGGCTATAGAGTAGTTTTTTCATGGGTGCACCTTTTGGGTTGTGTCTTTTTGGTGGGCAGCGTTTTGCTTGGCCATCTTTTTGGGATGCTTGCCTGAGGGTCCCTTCTTTTCATAATATTGGACGATCTTGAGCAAGAACTTCTCCATATCGGCCGGGTTTTTTGGCACGCCCCGAATGATGGCATGCGTGTGTACGGTGTAACCCATGACGACCATGAAGGGGAGGCCTTCTTTGATGGCTTTGCCGTGTTTGTCTTTGCCGAATTGAAACTTGTGCATGGCACTGGCGACGAATTTTTTGTTTTCCTTGCCCGAAATGAGGGTATAGAGGACTTTGTGCTGTTTGGCGAATTGTTGCAGCGTTTTGGAGCTCATGCCGGAGAGTTCGACGGCGATGATGTCAAGCTTGCCCCGAAAATCGAGGAGGTAGAGGTTGAGATTGGGGATGTCGGCAATGCAGGATTTGCAGTGTTTGTCCCACAGGACAAGGAGGGTGACTTTGTTCTGGGCTTCGTCAAATACAAACCCTTCTTTGATCTCGCGCACCTTGAAGGTCGCAGTTTTGGAACCAAGTTTTTTGACAAACTCTTTTTGGGCTTTTGCCAGGACTTTGGGATCGATGTGTGTCGCATTGTTTTCGTTTTTCGCATAGGCCTGTGTGCCCAAACCGACAAGCAATGCCAGTAATGTTACAATTTTGGTGAATGTCACAGGGGACTCCTTGGGGATTAAGTGTTCGCATTATACCACAGAGACTTAACCCAACATTAACGACGCTGATTAGGATGATTGGGTATAATGGTGCCATAAATTCCGGATTGGACCGAGGAGCATCAATGCGCGTGTTGACAGGGTTGTGGATCGGATGGTGGATGGTGGCGGGCGGCATGGCGCACGCCAATGTGACCGATCGGCAGATTGCGAATATGTTCATACTGGGATTCGAAGGCAAAACCCTGACTGCCCGGTCTCCGATCGTCCGGGCGGTATGCGACCGGGGGCTGGGCGGGGTGATTTTGTTTACAAAAAACATTGCCTCCCCTTCACAGCTGCGGACACTCACTGGACAGCTGACCCGTTGTGGCCGCACACCCCTGATCGCCGTGGATCAGGAGGGCGGAACAGTGCGCCGGATTCGGTTTGGACAGGATTACCCGCGTGCTGCACAGGTGGCTGGACTGGGACCCAGAGCAGCCCGGAAGATTTACACCGATATGGCCCGGGAACTTCAGAGCCTCGGAATCAACTACAACCTCGCCCCCGTGGCCGATCTCGATATCGAGCCGCGCAACTTCATCATCCACAAACTGGGCCGCAGCTACGGGGCAGACCCCAAAATCGTGATGCAATACAACAACATATTCATCGATGCGATGCACCGCGACCATATCGTGACCGCATTAAAGCATTTTCCCGGACACGGATCGAGTTTGGGGGATACCCACCGGGGATTCGTAGATGTGACCCGGCAGTGGCGGCCTGCCGAGCTCCAGCCATTTGGCAACCGCCGGGCCGATTCAGTCATGGTGGCCCATGTGGTCAACGGCCGCATCACCGAACCGGGGCGGCCCGCTTCGCTCTCACCCAAAGCGATCAAAAAACTGCGCACCCTCAATCCCCATGCCGTCATCATCACAGATGATCTGCAAATGGGGGCAATCCGCAAACATTATTCCCTCACCGAGACGATTCGACTGGCGATCAAGGCGGGGGACGATCTTTTGCTCTTCGGTAATCAGTTGAGCCGCAAAGACACGGTCCATACAGATCAGCTGATCGCCATCGTGCGAGGGTTGATCGCCCGGGATCCAGGCATCGCCCGGGCGATACGGGCCGCCAACAGGCGGATTGGGGCCATGCGGAAAAAGATACACCTCCGCTCTGTCCGCTCCAGGCCAAGCCGTCCGCGCCGATCCGCCAAAAAACACCCGGCAGTGCACCGCAAAACGTTCCGCTCCTCCGGGAATCAGCCCAGCATGTACTAAAAAGAGGATGTTCGTGAAAACTGTCGCTTTGGATATCGGTTTGAAACGGATTGGCGTGGCCCTGTGTCTGGACGGCTCTGTCGTGTTGCCTCAGCCGGCAATCCTCCGAAAAAACCGCAATCAGGCTGCCCGTGATGTGCGATCGCTTCTTGGGATGTGGGAGATTGATATGGTGATTGTGGGGCTGCCAAAAAGGGGAAGCAGCTCCGAAGAGATGGAGCGGAGAATCCGCCATTTTATCGGTTTGGTCGGTGTGCCGGAAGGGGTGCGTGTCGCGTATCAGGACGAGGCAAACTCTTCAGCCGAAGCCAAAGAAGACATGCGCGGTTTCGTCCGCCAGAAACGGGACGGCCGGATCGATTCGATCGCAGCCAAAGTGATTCTCGAGCGGTGGCTTGCTAACTCAGACTAAGGCGAAAATAGAGATTGTTCTCCTCGAATTCGATCCGTTCGCCGAGGATTTTGACGATGGCACTGAATGTGTCGAAAAATTCTTCGTCCAACGGTGTTTCTTTGAGGGTGTATTTGCCGAGAAATTTCATCAGTGTCTCTTTGACGTCCCCGAAGCTGCTTTTGAACTCCCCTACCATTTTTTCGGTGCGCAGATCACCATGATCTGGATCACGGACTAATTTAAAAAACTCAATATCTTCACTGGTGATATGGTCCATGCCGACGCGGCTGAATTCTTTGAGGTATCTTTTGGCACGGGCGTGTTCGCCTTTGCCGTATTCACCCAGTATTTTGTGGGCAAGCTCCACCATTTTAACATGCTCGGCTTTCCACCGTTTGACCAGTTTTTGGTTCTTGGATTGAAAAAGGCTTGTGATCATTGCGGGTCTCCTCGTCGGTAATAAGGTCAAAAAAATAAGTCTAACATATTTTTGTCAAAAAAATGTCAATTGTTGTCGGCTGGAGCTGATGACGGGATTTGAACCCGTGACCTCTTGATTACGAATCAAGTGCTCTAGCCAGCTGAGCTACATCAGCACGGCGATATTATACTCTCAGATGGGTTAAGGGCACCTATTAGATGCCCTTAAAAACAGCCCGGCAGACCGGACTACAGCACCAGCATGCCGTCTCCATAGCTGAAAAAGCGGTAGTGTTCCCGGATTGCCTCCTCGTAAAGTGCCAGCGTCGCTTCACGGCCGACAAACGAAGCAACCAGCATGATGAGGGTGCTTTTTGGGAGGTGGAAATTGGTCAGCAGGTGGTTGACACGGATCGGGGGGTTGCGGGGATGGAGAAACAGGTCGCATTCGCCGTGTGTGTTGCCGGTGCGGGCAAAATATTCGATGGTGCGGGTGACGGTTGTCCCTACGGCGAGCAGAGGAGCTGGACCCTCCAGTGCGGTACGGGCTGCGGCGGGGATGTTGAAATACTCCGAATGCATCGGGTGATCGGTGATGACGGTGGCATCGACCGGCTTGAACGTTCCGGCCCCCACATGCAGCGTGAGGGTATGGGTCGGGTGGTGTTTTTGCAGGGTTGCCAGCAGTTCGGGGGTGAAGTGGAGCGATGCTGTGGGGGCGGCGACGGCACCGGCATGGCGGGCAAACACGGTTTGGTATTCCTCCACATCTGCAGCAGTATCGTCCCGGCGAAGATAAGGCGGAAGCGGAACATGACCGATGCGCTCCAGCAGTGCAACCAGCGCTTCAAACCGAACGGACATCCCATGGCGGGCAAAGGTAACCGTGCGGGTTCCGTCATCATGGAGCGACAACACTGTTGCGTGCAGACCGTCTTCGAACTGTATCGCGGTGCCTGCCCGTACCCGCCCCCGGATCATGACGCGGTAGCGGTATGCATCGAGCGGTTTGTCGAGGAGCAATTCGATCTGGCCGCCCCCCTGGCCATTCTGGGTGATCTTGGAGCCAAAAATACGCGCTTTGATGACGCGGGTGTCATTGAAGACGATGTGCGCCTCGTCCGGAATGTGTTCCGGCAGGTGGCGAAATGTGGTGTGGGTGATCGTGTGGCGGGCACGATCGTACACCAGGAGGCGCGCCGAATCGGCCGGGCGGGCGGGTTCCGTGGCAATGTAGCCTTCGGGGAGACGGTAATTGTAACTGGCGGTCAGGAGTTCGGGCGATGGCATGAGGGTTTTGTGTTATTTCGGTCGATTGACATCATCGCCGACATCACCATCCTCATCATGATCTTCTGCATCGGCCTGAGCGGGGTTGACAAACTTCAGGATGACGATCGAAGCGCCGTAGAGGAGGATCAATGGTGCCGCCATGAGTGTCTGTGTCAAAACATCGGGCGGCGTCAGGAGGGCGGCGAGGATGAAGATCATCACAATAGCGTAGCGAAAGAAGCGGATCAGTGTCTGGTCGGTAATGAGGCCGATCAGGCCGAGAAAATAGGCCACAACCGGCAGTTCAAACGCGATCCCAAACCCCAAAAGGATCTTGGTGAAAAACCCGACATAATCTTCGATATTAATCAGCGGTGTGTACAGAAACGATCCAAAAGTGATGAGAAACTGGAACCCGAACGGCGTGACGACGTAATAGGCAAAGAGGACACCGATGGTAAACATCACGGACCCGCCGACGACAAACGGGACAACCATCTTTTTCTCATTGTCGTACAGCCCCGGTGCAATAAAGAGCCAGAGCTGCCACAGGATGACCGGCAGCGCAAAGAAGAGCCCGGCAAAAAATGAGACTTTGAGTGCAACAAAAAATGCACCGCCCACCTGATGGGTGGTGATGCTTCCCCAAAAACTGCTGGCAGCTTTGGATGCCAGGGCCGTCCGGTTGGCATCGGCCTGGCTTTTGGCCAGCAGAGCACGGGCACTCTGTGCTATGTGTTCTGCAGAATCGGCTGCCTGGATCAGGAGGCGTGCCAGCTGGAGATCGGTGGCGTCACGATGGGCTTTTTGGAGGAGTCGGGCTGCTGCATCGAGGCGGTCGTGCAGGGCGGCACTGTGTTCCGGCAGGGTGGTCGGGGCAGCAGGGACCTGTGTGGCTGGAGCCGCTGTTTGATTGCGGTCGGGGTGCTGGACTTTCCATGTGCCGTCCTCCCGTTTTTCGACGATGATTTTTACCTGCGCCAGTGCATCGTTAAGCGGCTGGGTGACCCAGGTCAGAAGTATATTGTGAAAAACAAATGCGAGGAGAAACATCCCAAATACCGCCGCAACAGAAATGGCCATGCGGGTTCGCAATTCGGCCAAATGCGGCCGCATACTTTCAAACATCAGGCGCGAACCTCCCCATCAGGATCCGGGAGCGGCTCCGCGCCGTCTTTGGTTTTTTTCTTTTTCTTTTTTTTGGAAGATTTTTTCTCTTTTTTTCCTTCTTTTTTCGGCGCATCATTTGGAGAGACTGTTTCGGCCGGCGGTGTGGACTGGGCCGTTTCGATGTCGGAGAGCACTGTGTCATCGAGGAGGCGATCGGTGCCGATGGAGGTTATAGCGTTTTGGAGTTCGGCAGCGGGATTGGGCATGGCGTTTTTGAATCCGGCGATGTCTTCGGAAGCCGCTTCAAGCTTTTTGCGATATCCCAGCGCCTCTTCGCGGAGTTCTTTGATTTTGATCTCTTCTTCAAAAGAGCTTTTGGCATCGTTGATGGTACTGCGGATGTTTTTGAAGAGTTTGGCAATCTGTACCATGGCATCGGGGAGTTTGTCCGGCCCCAAAAACAGAATGGCCACTACGGCAATAAACAATATTTCCGTAAACCCCATTCCAAACATGACATACCTTGTGCGTGTGTGGGGCGCATTATAGCAAAAAGGGGATTAGGGTTTCTTACCCCAGGACAAACAGCGTCACTTCATCCGCGAGAAACAGATTGGGGTTATGGTAGCGGCCGTCTTGGCGGGTGAGTTTGCCTGCCGCGACCAGCACATCAGCCCGTGCCTGCATGGTGGCGGTGAGGTGCGCTGCCGACACGCCGATCCGACTGCGCCAGCCCAGGAAAAGCCGTTCGGTACGCCGGGCATCAGCATCAAGGTGCTCGATCCGTACGTTCAGGGGATCACGGAGATAGGTGTCGATATCGGTCGCGGGATAATAGCGTGTCCCCTGCCGGTATCCGACGGCGCCGGCGCCGGCGCCGATGTATGGGCTCAGCGCCCAGTAGCCGAGGTTATGTCGGCTCCTGTAGTGTCCAAAATTGGAGACTTCATACTGGTCAAAGCCGCGCCGGGTGATTTCACGGGCCACAAAAAAGGCCAGTGCATCGTCGTTGCGTCGGGTATCGGGGTCGGCGGCAAAGGGTGTACCGGGCTCCAAGGTCAGTTCGTAGGCCGAGAGGTGGTCGATGGGGAGGGCCATGGCATGCTCAATGTCGGCGGCAAGCAGGACCCGGGTGTCGCCGCGCACATTGTAGATCAGGTCCAGCGAACGGTGGGGAATCCCCGCTTCGGCTGCCGCATGTATGGCAGCGACGGCATCACGGGCTGTATGGGCACGGCCAAGGATTTTCAGTTTGGCTACATTAAAACTCTGGACACCGAAACTGACACGGGTAACGCCGAGAGCCTGCATCCCGGAGAGCCAGGCACGGGAAGCCGAGTTGGGGTTGGCTTCGACGGTGATTTCGGCATCGGGGACGAGATAAGGCGTCAACAGTTCAAAGATCGGTCCATACAGTTCGGCCGATACGGTCGAAGGGGTCCCTCCGCCGATAAAAAGGGTTTCGATCGTATGAGGGCCGGCACGAAACCGGGCGAGCTCCTGCACCAGCTGCTGTCGGAGTGCTGCCATATAGGCCGGGCGGGTATCGAAACGGCCGACGTAGGAGTTGAATGCGCAATAATGGCACTTGGAGTCGCAATAGGGGATATGGAGATATGCCAGCATAATGTGCAGCGCCTTTCAAAAGGACATAATCCTCTTTTGGGTAAAATCTTATCAGAAATTATTAACAGGCAGGGGTGGCGGACACAGCCTAACCCGGCCGAAATGGGTTGACAATGCAGGAATACACGGGCTACCGCCCCAATGTTGCCGCCATTATCCTCTCATCCGATTACGATCTGACCCAGCACTTCGTGATCGCGCGCCGTATCGGCATGCGGCGCGGCTGGCAGTTTCCCCAGGGGGGCATTGATGCGGGCGAAACGCCCCGCGAAGCCCTGTTGCGGGAACTCCATGAAGAGATCGGGACGAACGATGTGGAAGTGCTTGGGGAGTACCCCCAATGGATCCAGTACGATTTTCCCAAAAAAAGCTCCAAGAAAATCTACCCGTTCAAAGGGCAGCGGCAACGCTATTTTCTTGTCCGGCTTCAGCCGTCTGCGATTGTGGATCTCCAGCTGCACACGACACCGGAGTTTGACGCGTTCAGGCTGGTGACATGGGAAGAGTTGTTTCAGCGTGTCACATTTTTCAAACGGGCTTCGTACCGGAGGGTCATTCAATATTTTCGCGACAAAGGACAATTGTAGCTATGTTGATCGTACACAAATATGGTGGCACCAGTGTGGGAGATCTGGATCGGATTGACCATGTAGCCCAGCGCATTGCCGCTGCCAAAAAGCAAGGCCAGGATTTGATCGTTGTGGTTTCGGCCATGAGCGGCGAGACCAACAAATTCATTGAATATGCCCACCATTTTTCTCCCAACCCGTCCCGTCGGGAGATGGATATTCTTCTCAGTTCCGGCGAGCGGGTCACGGCTTCGCTGTTGGCGATTGCGTTACAGGAGATGGGGCATTCGGCGGTTGCCATGACGGGGCGTCAGGCCGGGATCCGTACCGATGATACGCACATGTTCGCCCGAATCGAAGAGATCAATACCGACGCGATGCGTGCCCACATCGATACAGGCGCTATTATTGTTGTGGCCGGTTTTCAGGGGATTGACGGGCACGGAAATGTTACGACGCTGGGGCGCGGCGGCAGTGATTTGAGTGCGGTGGCGATTGCCGGAGCGATGGGTGCGGATGCCTGCGAAATCTACAGTGATGTCGACGGCATTTACACAACCGATCCGCGCATCGAGCCCCAGGCGAGAAAGCTGGAGCGTATTTCGTACGATGAGATGCTGGAGCTGGCCAGTCTCGGCGCCAAAGTACTGCAGAGCCGTTCGGTCGAGCTGGCCAAAAAAATGGGCGTCACCATCGTGGCAAAGAGCAGTTTTAGCGACAACAAAGGAACCATAATCACCGAGGAGGCAGACGAAATGGAAGCAGTACTGGTCAGCGGCATTGCGCTGGACAAAAATCAGGCACGGGTATCGCTCCGGGAGGTTTCGGACCGCCCCGGTGTCGCCGCAGAAATCTTTAGTAAATTGGCCGAAGAGCAGATCAATGTCGATATGATCATCCAGAATGCCAGCACCGACGACACGACCAATTTGGGCTTCACCGTTCCCCAGAGCGAGCTGGAGCAGGCCCGTGCCGTCATTGCAACCTTTGACCACGAT
>CAZRUT010000017.1:0-10324 GCA_964603215.1 uncultured Nitratifractor sp. | reverse complement strand
AAACGCCTCTTGGGACATCTCATCGGGGGTGTATTTGTATCTTGCATTATTAGTTTGTGACATTGTCATTCCACCATCTTTTTAGTAACGGAGAGTTGAAGCGATACTTACGGTCATCGCTCTTGTTGATATAGCCATCATAAATGAGCATATGTATTATATTTTTTGCCTCGTCTTCACTTAGTTGATGCTTGGTAGCAATATTAGCAAGCTCCTTATACTCCGCCTCTCCTTGTGAGGAGATCAAAGAGAGCACCTCTTTGGCATAGGCTCTCTTCTCTTTTGGTAAGACATTGAGCCTCTCTTCCCAGTGGATGAAGTCCTTTTTGCTTGCGAGTGCATTCTGTATGGCTCGATCGATCACTTCTTGGTTTATGATAGGTTCTCTTCTATAAAGTCTTTTTAGCTCAAGCGTAAGTAGTTGGATATAAAATGGGATATACCACTCAATCTGCTTCAATAGATACTCGATATCGCTATCTTGTATCTCCATCTTGTTGGTTTTACACAAGTTTTTTACAAAGGCTTTAGCCTCTTTCTCTTCAAGAGGTGGCACTGAAATGTTGGTAAGGTCATTGATATGCTTGGAGGCATTGATATTTGCTACCACGCTCTCCAGACCGATAGAGCCGGCATAGACAAATACACTTTTGCCGGATAGTTTATGGTTTTGTCTGATTTGACGATGTGTTTGCAGAAGCTGTTCTGCTCTTTCTTTGCTCTCATACTGGATAATATTTTCGATCGTTTGGGAAAACTCATCCAGTAGAAGAATCAGCTTTTTGTCTTTATCGATACTCTTCAACAAATCGACAAAGGCATCTTCATAATCGATGGGCTTACTCTCACCAAGCTTAACACTTTTAGTGCTCGCCTCGCTAATACGGATAGATTTCAACATGTTCCACAGGTTATTTGCCTTCGTTTTCAATGTTCCCACAAACTCATCATCCATGAGCTCGTGAAAAAGTTTCTTCCAAAAAGCATCGACACTGTGCTCGGCTTCTGTGTTAATGTAGACAATGATATGTCCGTCATCCATCGTATCAAGAACACGATACATCAAAGAAGTCTTGCCTACGCGACGAGGAGCTGCCAAGAGGATATGTCCGCCACTATCTATCCTCTCTACTATGTCCTCCATCAAATGAGGTCTATCCCAAAAATTCTCACCGCGAACGGCTTGCCCCACGATAATTGCCATTAAATACTCCTTTGACAAATTATTTTTTGTCATTATAACAGACAAAAATATTTTTGTCAACAGATTTACATACATAACACGAGTTCATCCATGTCCGCGTGTTTGATCCGACATCTGGAGTGTGATATAATAGGGGCCCGAAGTACGACAACAAAGAGTCCTAATGATTATCCGGAAATTATTCAAATTTGAAAATGCCCACATCGTCCGCCACTGCACCACCCGACGCTGCCGTGAAAACCTGCACGGCCACTCGTACAAAGTCGAAGTGCTGCTGGAATCGGACCATCTCGATCACGGCCATATGGTGTACGATTTTGGTCTGACCAAAGTGTACATCAAGGACCTTATTGACAGCTTCGATCATGCGATTACCCTCTGGAGCGAAGATGATCCGGAGTTCATCACAGCGATGCAGCGCTTTTCCCAGCGCTGGGTCGTGTTGCCGGTGAGCCCCTCGGCCGAGCAGTTTACACGGATAATCTATCGCATGATCGAACGCGTGCTGGCGTTGACGCGGATGCAAAACGGCGAACGCAACGTCCATCTCCACAGCATCATCGTGCACGAAACCGACACCGGATATGCCCAGGGGTTCGCCGAAGATGCGCACAGTGACACGATGGGAACGATCACACTCGAAGCAATCCATTTTTCCGAAGCGGTCCAACAAGGGTGGAGTGATCCCGCACTTTGGGACAATATGCTCCGGGGCATAGCACTCTCTTCTCCTAAAGTTGTGTAATAATAAGTTATAAGTTATACTTTGGTTTTTTATAAAAAAATCAGAGAATATTAGTCCGATTATTAATAGATTCTTAAACTGTTACCTTATGTAAAATTTTTGGGTTAAATTTAGATTGGGATGATATAAATCAAGTCATACGTGTTATTTTCGCGTTATAATCAGTCGCATCCCTAAAACATACAGGAGGTTATAATGGGAATGAATCGACGAGATTTTTTGAAAAGTTCGGCGGCCGTTGCAGCAGCTGGAGCAGTAGGTATTACCGTACCCGCTGAGATCCAGGCTGCAGCAGCCAAAGGTGAAGAAGGCTGGCGCTGGGACAAAGCGGCCTGCCGATTCTGTGGAACCGGGTGTGGTATCATGCTCGCAACCAAAGGGGGCAAGATTGTTGCCGTCAAAGGGGACCCGGCTGCACCGGTCAATCGCGGTTTGAACTGTATCAAAGGATACTTCAATGCCAAAATCATGTACGGTGCCGACCGCCTCAAAACGCCCCTGCTGCGCGTCAACGCAAAAGGTGAATTTGACAAACACGGCAAATTCAAGCCTGTATCATGGAAGCGTGCATTTGATGAGATGGAAAAACACATCAAAAAAGCACTCAAAGCCAGCGGTCCAGAAGGCGTAGCCGTCTTTGCATCCGGCCAATACACAGTCATGGAAGGATATGCAGCACAAAAGATGATGAAGGGGGGCTTCCGTTCCAACGCTATTGACCCCAACGCACGCCACTGTATGGCATCGGCTGTTGTCGGTTTTTATCAAACGTTTGGTATTGATGAACCGTCCGGATGCTATGACGACATTGAGCTGACCGATACAGTCATCAGCTGGGGATCGAATATGGCAGAAATGCACCCGATCCTCTGGTCACGGGTCACTGACCGCAAACTGAGCGATCCCGAGCGGGTCAAGGTGGTCAATATTACCACATACCGCACCCGGAGTTCTGACTTGGCAGACTTTGAAATTATCTTCACACCGCAGACCGACCTGGCGCTGTGGAACTATGTAGCACGCGAAATTGTTATGCGCGACGCCAAAGAGAAGATTATCGACTGGGATTTTGTCAAGAAGCACATGGTATTTGCCGTCGGACCGGTCAACATCGGTTATGGTATGCGCCGCACGGGTGAAAAATCGCTCAAAGCAGGCAAATACTCTGCCAAAGAGATGGAAACCATCAAAAAAGAGATGTCCAAAAAAGTTTCTGCCACGGAAGCACCGGCATTGGCTCCCTATGGCTACAAAGAGGGCGATGTCATGAAAAACACCGCCGGAACCCTCAAGCACTGGGAGATCAGTTTCGAAGAGTACAAAAAATCGCTTGAACCGTTTACCCTCGACTATGTGGCTAAAATTGCCAAAGGGGATCCCAACGAAGACATCGAAGCGTTCAAGAAAAAACTGAAAATGCTGGCCGATCTCTACATCGAAAAAGGGCGCAAAGTGGTCTCGTTCTGGACCATGGGTATGAACCAGCACACACGCGGTACCTGGGTCAACACCCTCAGCTACAACGTCCATTTCATGCTCAACAAGCAAGCCAAACCCGGTTCCGGCGCCTTCTCGCTCACCGGCCAGCCCAGTGCATGCGGTACAGCCCGTGAGGTGGGAACCTTCTGTCACCGGCTTCCGGCAGATATGATGGTCAAAAGCCCCAAACACCGCGCCATTACCGAGAAGGGCTGGCACATTCCTGCCGGCACCCTCAACGGCGTAGGCAAGCAGCATATTATGGCAATCCATCGCGGTATCGAGGATGGCTTGATCAAATTTGCCTGGGTCAACGTCTGCAACCCCTATCAGGATTCCGCCAGTGCCAACCACTGGATCAAGGCGGCCCGAGAGATGGACAACTTCATCGTCACGTCCGACGGTTATCCGGGTATCTCGGCCAAAGTCTCCGATCTGGTGCTCCCCACGGCGATGATTTACGAAAAGTGGGGTGCCTACGGCAACGCCGAGCGCCGCACTCAGCACTGGCGGCAGCAGGTACTCCCCGTCGGCGAATCGATGAGCGACACCTGGCAGTGGGTGGAGCTCTCCAAGCGCTTCACCGTCAAAGACCTCTGGGGCGAATATGCACCGAGCGGTCCGCGCAAAAAGCCGCTGCCGAGTGTCATCGAAGCGGCCAAAAAAATGGGGTACAAAGAAGATACGACCATGTATGAAATCCTCTTTGCCAACGCACGCGCCAAAGCCTACAAAATCGACCTGAAGAGCTTCCCCCAAAAAGGATACGACAACTCCGAGTGCCTTGGCGATGCACGGAATGTCAAAGGAAGCGACGGCAAAGTCTTCAAGGGCTACGGCTTCATGATTCACCAATATCTCTTCGAAGAGTATGCCAACTTCGGTCGCGGACACGGACACGATTTGGCTGACTTTGTAACCTACCACAAAGTACGCGGGCTCAAATGGCCGGTTGTCAACGGCAAAGAAACGCAATGGCGCTTCAACTGCAAATACGATCCGTATGCAGCCAAAGCCAACCCGGGCGGTGATTTTGCCTTCTACGGCCCCTTGGCCAAAGCATTGGCACAAGGCGATCTCAAAGGGATCAAAGACAAGAAGAAAAAATCGCTGAAAAACAAAGCGAAAATTTACGCGCGCCCCTACATGGATCCGCCAGAGAAGCCTGATGCCAACTTTGACACATGGCTCTGTACCGGACGGGTGCTCGAGCATTGGCACAGTGGAACGATGACCATGCGGGTTCCCGAGCTGTTCCGTGCCGTTCCCGAAGCGCTGTGCTACATGCATCCCAAAGATGCCAAAGCCAAAGGACTCAAACGGGGCGATCTCGTTACCGTTGAATCCCGTCGGGGACATGTCAAAGCACGTGTTGAAACCCACGGACGTAACCGGCCGCCACAAGGTCTGGTATTTGTCCCCTGGTTCGATGAGAAAGTCTTCATCAACAAGGTCACTTTGGATGCAACCTGTCCTATGTCCAAGCAGACCGACTATAAAAAGTGTGCGGTGAAGATCACCAAAGCTTAAACATTAGAGACCAAAGGAAGCGAAGATGCACAAAACAAACAAGCCTGAGATTACGGCCCGGCGTCGGTTTTTTACCGATGCGGCCCATCATGCCGGCTTGGGTCTGCTGGGTGGACTGCTGTGGGCAGGGTATGCCGACAAGGCGCGCGGAAGTGTGCTGACGCTACGCCCTCCTGCCGCGCTCCCCGAAGCAGATTTTTTGCGCACGTGCATCAAATGCGGCCTCTGCGCCGAAGCGTGCCGCAATCGCGACAGCAACATCGACAAAGAGACCGGCGCACCGCGTCCCGAGACGCTCATCATGGCCCAGGGCGACACCGAAGGCGTTGCGATCGGTACACCCTATTTCGTTGCACGGGACGTCCCGTGCTATATGTGTGACGACATCCCGTGCGTCCCCGCCTGTCCGACCGGTGCGCTTGATACAGCGTCGGTCACCAATGACAAAGGCGACCTTGATTTCCGCAAAATGGATATGGGACTGGCGGTCGTGGATACCAACTCCTGCATCGCCTTCTGGGGATTGCAGTGTGATGCCTGCTACCGCGCCTGCCCCTTAATGGATGAAGCAATCACGTTGCAATATACCCGCAACGAACGGACGGGAAAACATGCTTTTCTTGAGCCGGTGGTGGACATGAATGTGTGCACCGGTTGCGGAATGTGTGAGCGGGCCTGTGTCACAGAAAAAGCGGCTATCTTTGTCCTGCCGCGCGAAATTGCACTGGGGAAACCCGGCGCCCATTACGTCAAAGGGTGGGACAAAAAAGACCAGCAGCGTGCCGGTGAACGCAAAGCAGACACCATCATTACGCATGACAAGCGGAGTGAGAAAAAGGCAGCAGACTACCTCAATGAAGGGGTGGGTTATGAGTAACATCAAATACCTTCTGCTCCGCCGGGTAACGCAGATCACGCTGCTGGTGCTCTATTTCGGTGCACATGCCTACGGCTGGAAAATGCTTTCGGGCACCATCTCCAGTTCTTCGATACTAGGGACGATACCGTTGAGCGATCCGTTTGCCGTATTGCAAATGCTGGCAGCCGGGGCCACTTTGGGGCTCGATGTCATTGTGGGCGCGATCATCATCGCCCTGTTTTACGGCATCATCGGCGGTCGGGCATTTTGTAGCTGGGTATGTCCGGTGAACATGATTACCGATGCCGCAGCCTGGGTGCGCCGGAAGCTTTTGATCGACAAGATCGAGCGCAAAATCTGGGTCACCCGCAATGCACGGTATTACATTATTGCCATTGCATTGATTGTGTCGGCGGTATCCGGTTTTGCCGCCTTCGAGATCATCTCACCCATCACCATCTTCAACCGAGGCATCATTTTCGGTTTTGGTGCCGGGGCGGGCTTGTTGGTCGCGATTTTTCTTTTGGATCTTTTTGTATTAAAAAATGGTTGGTGCGGACACCTCTGTCCGCTGGGTGGTGTCCACTCCCTTCTGGGCAAATATGCACTGCTGAGTGTTACACACAACAGCGACAACTGTACGTTGTGCATGAAATGCAAAGACGTATGCCCGGAAGTGCAGGTGCTCAACATGATCGGCAAACGCAGCGAGCGGGTCGTTCAGCCGGAGTGCACCAATTGCGGACGTTGCATCGATGTGTGCGATGATGATGCGCTGGGATTTGATATCCTGGCACTTGGAAACAAAAAATAAGGAGTAGAAATGCTAAAACACAGTTTGATGGCTATGGCAGCATTGGGGATGATCACACTCTCTGCCGCTGCCGGAAATAAAGTGGTCAATATCAACAAAGATCTGAACAATGCAGATCGGATCGCCAAAGAGGATCTTGGAAACAAGAAAAAAACCTATGATGAGACGGCACTGCTGCTCAACAAAGCCGAAGGTGTTGCGATTCCCAAAGTCAAATTTGATCGCCCGGCACCCGGATCAGCACCGAAATTCCAGCGGGCATTTGTCAATGCACCGCCAATGATCCCACACAGTGTCGATGGGCTGCTGCCAATCACCAAAGCAAACAATGCCTGCTTGAGCTGTCACTTGCCTGACGTTGCCAAAGCAGCCGGTGCCACCCCGGTCCCCCCATCCCACCTTACCAATTATCGTCCTGATACGGCGATCAAAGCTGGCAAGGTACTCAAAGAAGGCAAAGAACTCGGTCCGGCCAATACCTCGGATGTGGTGCTTGCCAAGGCCAAGAAGCTCAAAGGACTCTATCAGGGTCGCTTCAACTGTTCACAGTGCCATGCGCCTCAGGCCAACATGGATACGCCAGTGGACAATACCTTCCAGGCCGATTTCGGCAAAGACGGTGCGCTGAAAAGCAAATCCAACCTCATCGATGTCATGAATGCAGGTGTGCAGTAAGTGGCTTCACGGCGAGCGTTCTTCCGATCCCTCGCTACCCCCCTCGGGGCTTCGGCTCCGCTGGAGGAAATTCCATTAACAGTGCGACCCCCCTACGGGCAGAATCCATCTCTTTTTCAGAGTGAGTGCGTGGCATGTGCAACCCATGCATGCGTGGCTTCCTGTGAAGAGAAGATTATTGTTTTGGACGCGGCGGGCATCCCGACGCTGGACTTTTCGGTCAATGGCTGCACATTTTGTGAAGCATGTGCCACAGCATGCGAAGCTGATGTACTTTCTCTGGAACGCAGCGATGGGCGCGAATGGATCAATGCCCGCTTTCGGATTCAGACCGAAGGATGCATGGCGCACCATGGTGTGGTCTGTTTTGCGTGCAAGGAACCCTGCATGGAAGATGCAATCCTCTTCAATGGGATGTTTCACCCTGTGATCGATGAAGCACGATGCACCGGATGCGGTTTTTGCCTCGGGCGCTGCCCCACGCATGCAATCGACTATGTGCCGCTCCCCTTTCCCGAAACGGTCCGGACCGCTACACCATGAAACGACACATCGCAGTGCGGTGCGCAATGATTGGTTTACACTTTTATGCCATAATGCTGCTACCACAAACTCAGGAGAAGTTTTGATGACCCCAGAGCCATTGCACCGACGCTACCCAAAAATTTTTGCCAAACTTGAAGATCCGGATGTGTTGATGCGCAACCTTGTTGTGGTGGACCAGAATGAAAAAGACGTGACCGATGACGAAATTATGGAAGACATTTACGACCCGGATATCTATTCGCATGTTGCCTATCTTTATCCGGAAGTCCTTGAAGTCGCCAGCGCATTACGCTCGGATATTCCAGCGACGCTTGCTCGGCGGGACGATGTGACAGAGTGTTATGCCTATGAAGCGGATCTCTGGGGTCTGGTAACGACATTGGATACCAATGCCATTGCGTATGCCGTTTTGGATACCATCGAGAGCATGCTGGATTAGAAAGGCTGTGATGAAAAAAATATTTTTTGTATGGGCGGGACTGATCGCGAGTTTCCTTTATGCCGAGCCGACCCTGAAACCGACCCTGGCGATTCCGGTTGACGGCAATGCCAAGGATATGGTCGTGCACGGATCAAACATTTACATCGGCACCAGCCACGGCAAACTTCAAGTTTACGATCGCAAAGCAAAAAAAATGGTCAAAGAGATCGCGCTGCCCAAAATCAAAGATTTTATGGGCGATGATATTTTTGCAGCTGCCGCCAGCATCGACTATTGGGACGGGCGATATCTTTTGCTCAGCGACAGCGGCGAAAAAGGATACAGCAACCTGTGGATCCACGAAAACAATATCACCAAAAAACTCCTTTCGGCTGCCGACAAAAAAACACTGGTCAAGGCCCGATTTATCGACCGGGATCATATTTTGCTCGGCTTTTTGAGTGATGAGGCGGCCCTCCTGGACATAGCAACAAAAAAAGAGCGTTACCGCGTCCAGCTCAGCGAATCAAAATTCTCCGATTTTGCGCTCAACCAAGATCGGACACAGGCTGCTTTCAGCTGCGAGAGCGGCGCCATATCGATCATCGATACCCACACCGGCACGATCATCAAGACCCTCAACAGCATCAACAAGGACAACGTGTACAAGGTTGACTTTCGTCGTGGAATCGTTGCGGCTGCCGGGCAGGATCGGCGGGCAGCGTGGTACCATGTGGCAACAGGACGGGGCGACTTTTTCCGGGCGACGTTTTTGATATATGCCACCGGGCTGAGCCCGAGTGCACGCCGTGTGGCTTTTGCCATGGACGAAGAGAACAACATCACGGTGTTTGATCTGCAGCGCCGCATCAAAATTGCACGGCTTCACGGACAGAAAAGCACCCTCAATACCATTGTTTTTCTGGACGAAAACCATCTGGTCAGCGGAAGCGATGACGATACGGTTTTGATATGGACATTGCCCCGGTAACCCCAAACCAACACAAGGAACAACCATGAACATTTCCAGCATTGTCGTGCAGTGCCGAAGCGAATACTACGACGAAGTTCAAACGCGCCTCGAACAGAGCGGTCTGTGTGATTACCATTTCGGTGACAAAGAAAAAGGGAAAATTATCATCACCATCGAAGGGGAGGATGTTGAAGAAGAGATCAAAAAACTCACCGCCATTCAAGCGATGCCCCATGTGATTGCCGCCGATATGATGCAGACATATCAGGAAGAAATGCTGGATGAAGAGGTGCGCAAGCTCGAAGAGGTCGATCCGGTTCCGGCCATGCTCAACGACGATACGCTCGATGCCAAAGACATCGTGTATCATGGGGACCTCAAGAAACGCTTCTGATGCTGGATGAAATCATTGCCTACCACCGGTGGGCAGCCGAAGGATTGCTGATCGTGATGGTGATCAATCTGCTAATCCCGCTGGGATTGCGCAGCACGATGCCCAAAATGGTTTTTTGGACCCGAATAGGCTATTTCGCTTTTTGGGCTTTGTGGACCATGACGGTCTTTGGCGGCCTGATTGCCTGGATTTTTACCTTGCGCCACTGGCCATGGACGGTGATTGCGATGGTATTGGTCGCAACGGCCGTTGCGTTTCTTGACGGATACCGTGCAATCCTGCTGCGGCGTATCTGGACTGCAGGCAGTGATGGGGTGGCTTTGAATACCCGATGGGTCGGCGTCGAGATCGTGTTGGCACTGGGGGCATTGCTCTACGGCGTTTACGGGATATAAAGCCCGATGCAATACCTGTACCACCCTGATGCCGGTGTGTCCCGGATTGTATTGACCGGCGATCCCTACCGCTATCTGTTCAAAGTCCGGCGCCATGCAAAAGCAACACCGCTCCATCTGAGAAACCTGCGGGATGATCAACTGTACACATACATGACAGTATCGCTCGATCGCACATCCGCGCTGATTCAGTTGGCCGATCAAAAATCGCATACCGTCTCCCCGGCAAAAAACCTACATATAGGCTGGTGCATCATCGACCCCAAAAAGATAGAAAAGACTCTACCAA
>CAZRUT010000016.1:0-10508 GCA_964603215.1 uncultured Nitratifractor sp. | reverse complement strand
AAAAGATCCCAACGACTGCGATCCCAGCTCCAGCGTGCGCAACGCAATCTATCAAAAAGCAAAAGATACAGGACTGATCACTACGACCAGCGGCTGGACCAATATCTACCTCGAGGGAAGCCGAACCGTCTACTGAGGCAACCCACACTACGGGTCAGACGTTGAAAGTTCACTTTTTATTGTTTCATTTTTTGCAATTTTTGTATCGGCTAAAATGTGCTCAAAAGATCAATAATCGCTCATGCCCGTTCTATTGTTTTTCCTCCCCGTCGCCTCAAGACTGCAATGCTTTTGCGACGAGGCTGTTGACCACCTGAGGATTGGCTTTGCCGGCGGTGGCTTTGAGGACCTGTCCGACGAAAAAGCCCAGGAGCTTGGTATTGCCGGCCTGGTATCGGGCGACGTGCTCCGGATGGGCGGCAAGAACGGCGTCAAGAAGGGGCTGAATCTGGTCCGGGTCGCTGATTTGAATCCACCCCCGCTCTGCGACAATCTCGGCCGGCCTTCCCGCTCCGTGCGCCATGGCTTCAAAAACCTCTTTGGCCATTTTGCTTGAAAGGGTTCCGGCATCGACCATACGTACCAGTTCGGCAATCTCCTCAGCACCAAACAGCAATGCTCCTGTATCCGTCTGTTTCAGGATACGGGCTACATCGTTGGCCACCATATTGGCCAGCGCCTTCGGATGGTCGTGCCGGGTGCGCGCCGCCGTATAGAGAGCCGAGAGCCGGACATCGCGCGCCAACGTGTTGGCCACTTCGCTATTGAGCCCGTCCGTTCGGGTGTAGCGATCGAAGCGTGCCTGCTCGTCGGCCGTCATGGGGACCACTTCCCCATCGATCTGCGCAGGCTTGGCTATGGATTTTGGCGTAGATATTCGCGCCGCAGACCGTGCAGACTGCTTCTGCCTGCCCCACGAATCTTTGAGGGAAACAATTCGGTTAAAAACCGGGCGCGCGTCGGTATAATCAACCGGATCGGCATAAAAATACCCCTGGCGTTCAAACTGAAAGCGCACATCAGGTTTTTCGGTAACCGCAGCCGGTTCGATCCATGCATCGGGAATGATGGTCAGTGAATCGGGATTGATGTCTTCGGGGCCCTGTGGGGCTTCGGCAGTGAATAGGCGATCGTAGAGGCGCACTTCGATCTGTCGGGCGGTATGAGCTTCGACCCATTGGATGGCACTTTTGACCTTGATGCCGCTGGTATCGGATCCGCTTTTGGAGTCGGGGTGATAACGGGCTTTGACTTCGACGATAGTGCCACGGGCATCGAGGATCACTTCCGTGCATGTGATAATATAGGCATGTTTCAGCCGCACAGGCTGATCGGGAGTGAGGCGGTAGTATCCTTTGGGGGGATGCTCCATGAAGTCCTCCCGTTCGATATAAATCTCGTGCGAAAATGGGAGGATACGCGATCCCGTTTTCGGGACATCGTGCGGATAATACGGGGCATCGATTTCTTCGCTTCCTGTGTAGTTTTCGATTGTGATTTTGAGCGGATCGAGGACGCACATGACACGGGGGGCTTTGGGGTTGAGGTCATCCCGGATGGCAAACTCCAACTGGGAGACATCCACCACGGAGTTGGCTTTGGCGATGCCAATCTGATCACAAAATGCCAAAATCGATTCGGGCGTATAGCCGCGCCGTCTGTACCCGGCAATGGTGGGCAGTCGGGGGTCATCCCAGCCGCGAACAAATCCCCCATCGACCAGTTCAAGGAGCTTGCGCTAGCTCATGACAGTATGGTTGATATTGAGGCGGGCAAATTCATACTGATGGGGCCGGGGTGGCGCCAACTCCAGTGCCTCCAGGATCCAGTCGTACACATCACGGTTGTTTTCAAACTCCAGCGTACACAGGGAATGACTCACCCCTTCGATGTAGTCGGACAGGCAATGGGCAAAATCATACATAGGGTAGATCGACCAAGCATCTCCGGCCCGGAAATGGTGTGCATGTCGGATACGGTAGAGTAACGGATCACGCATTTTCATGTTGGGGGCCGCCATATCGATCCTGGCCCGGAGGACATGGGCACCGTCAGGAAATTCCCCTGCTTTCATGCGCGCAAAAAGATCCAGGTTTTCTTCGATGCTCCGCTGGGCATACCGGCTCCGCCTGCCCGGTTCGGTCACCGTCCCCCGGTAGGCCCGGATTTCTTCTTCGTCCAGGCTGTCAACGTAGGCTTTGCCCTTTTGGATCAGCTGCACGGCATAATCGTAAAGCTTTGGGAAATAGTCCGATGTATAATACACCTGCTCCCCCCAGTCGAATCCCAGCCATGTAACGGCCTCTTTGAGCGCTGTGACGTAGGCAGGATCTTCGGTCGTGGGGTTGGTATCATCCATGCGCAGGTTGCAATGCCCCTGATAATCCCGGGCAATGCCGAAATTGATCGAAATCGATTTGGCATGTCCAATGTGCGGAAAGCCATTGGGCTCCGGCGGAAAGCGCGTCACCACCTCCGCACAGCGACCCGATGCACGGTCCGCTTCGACGATCCGGCGTATAAAATCTTTTTTCTCACTCATGACGATGAACCCCTGTATTGATCTGATGCGGTTTATGAAAGGATACATTTTAGCCAATATGGACTTATGATGACGCATGAAAAAGCTTTTTATGTACTATTGACCCACATCAAGTTGATCCAAGCTAATCCGCTCTATAATACGCAAAATCAATTAGGAGAAAAAATGTCTGATATAGTAAAAACTCCGGTCGAAGTGGCCGGTGCAACGGTGCCGTTTGTCATGTACCGCGAGGGCGATATGGAAGTGTATGAGTTTGATACGTCGATGATGGGGCCGCCGGAGCCGATGGTCAATGCCATGGCCGGCCTCAAAATGATCACTGACTCTTCCAAAAAACTTGTGATGATCAATCACAAAAAACCCATGGGCCTGTTCGACAAAATTGGCGAAAACTATCACATTACCGACAAAGAGCTGCCTGACGGCAAGGCCAAAGTCATATTCACCTACAAAGCCGGTGCGAGCGAAAAAGCCGACCTGGAAGACGACGACTGCGGCGGGGACGGGGAGGCGTAAGCCATGTTCAATATTTCCCGCGATTTCGCCCCGCCGCTGCGGATGATTGAGCCGTTTTTTGTCATCGGATCAATTTTTTATGCATTGGGGGTGCTTTTTTTGCTTGCGTTGGATCCATCCCGTGGAGCAGCCGATTTGACGACGGTAGGATGGGTGCACTGGTTTTTGCTCGGATTCGTGATGATGATCATTTTCGGTGCGATGGCGCAGCTGATCCCCGTGGTGGTCGAAGTGGGGCATTTCTCCGTCGATCTCTACTATCTGATCTGGCCTGCATTGCTGACCGGTACGCTGACGATGGCGGCAGGGTTCTGGTGGCTGCCGGATGTGCTGGCATACGGCGGACTTTTGGTGCTTGTGGCGATGGTAACGTTTTTGTTTGAGACATTGCTCACCCTCAAAAAAGCCGAACGGATCACCCTGACGGTCCGAAGCGTCCTCTGGGCCAATATTTTCCTGACCGCAGCGATCGTGATCGGCTTTTTGATGGCACTGGCGATTGGCGAAGGGGTGGTGCTGGACATCACCAGATGGCTTGGTGCCCATGCGGTGCTGGTTTTGGGTGGGTTTGTGACCCTGACGATCATGGGACTGTCGCTGATTTTGCTGCCGATGTTCGGCCTCGCGCACGGATTTGACGCATGGCCGATTGAGTGGGCGGTTCGCCTGATGGTGGGTGGGGTGATTGCGTACGTGGCGGGAACTGCCGTCGATTGGAATGCCGTACGGTGGCTGTCGCTCATGACGGTGTTCGTTTCGGTGGGGCTTTATGGGTATCAGGTTTGGATCATTTACACAACCCGTGCCCGAAAAGCCCATGATATTTATGCCCGGACGATGTATGTCGGATACGGTTCGCTGGCATTGAGTCTGATGCTGGGGGGCGCCACACTGGTGCACGACGCGGAACCGATCCGGCTGGCGGCGGCATGGTTTCTGGTGTTGGGTTTTTTTAGTTATTTGATCAATGGCCATCTGTACAAAATTGTTCCGTTTCTGGTCTGGTTCGAACGCTACAGCCCGCTGGTCGGCAAACACAAAGTCCCCATGCTCCATGAAATGCTTCCCGCACGGCGTGCTGACTGGCAGTTTGGGTTTACGACAGCCGGGCTGCTCATTGGAGGGATTGGGCTGCTGCTTGGAAGCAATGGGCTCTTTCACGGCGGCGTCACGCTGATGGTCGTGGGGGCAGGATTTATGCTCAGCAGTGTACGGTACATGCTGGCGTTTGGAAAAGAATTAACGAAGGAAACCCAAGATGTGTAATGTCACCCAGGAACAGGTTTTGGACAATATTGCTACGGTCATCGACCCCGAAGTGGGATTCAATATGGTGGAACTGGGGCTGATTTACGATGTGATCATCGACGACGACTGCAACGCCAAAGTGGTCATGACCCTCTCCACCCGCGCATGTCCGCTCCATCAGATGCTGGAGCAATGGGTACGCGAGGCAGCCGAACGAACCGAAGGGATCCATACGGCAAGCGTTGAAATCGTCTGGGAGCCGGCATGGAATGTCACCATGGCAGCCGACAATGTCAAGCAGGCGCTTGGGGCGATGTAGATGCCCCAGACACTGCACGACATATACGGAGCGGGCATCCTCTTCTTTTATTACCTCAAGTGGCCATTGCTCCTCGGTTATCCGGCGCTTCTCTACGGCGCAGGCTATCCCCGTCACTGGAGCATGGACATCCTCTGGGTTTACTGCGCCGGATTGGCACTCAAAGATTTTGTATCTCTTTATCGGACGCAATCATAAACCCCATCAACCAGACGCTATCTTCTCTTTGTTAAAATAGAGCCATCATTTTGATCGTAACGTTTGACACGAGGAGCATATTATGTTTGGATTATTCGGCAATGGTCCGGAACACGAAGCAAAGATTCTGTTTGGATCGCGTATCCAGGAGCGCAATGCGCAGATTGAGATCCACAATCCTTTTACCGGCAAAACCGTCAGCACCCATCCCGTCTGCGATGAAAAAGATGCCCGACATGCTCTGAGTGTGGCCGCCAAAGCAGCGCCAACGGCCGCCCAATCACCACGCCACCAGCGGATCGCCTGGCTGGAGGATGTCGCCGCGAAACTGCACGCTTACGAAGAGGATTTTGCCAAACTGATCGTGGACGAAGTGGGCAAGCCACTGCAGTTTGCCCGGATCGAAGTGCAACGGTGCGTTGAGACCATCGCGCTGACTGCCAAAGAGCTGATCCAGCTTCACGGTGAGACGATCCCGACCGATGCGGCACCGAGCGGCCGAAAAGCAACGGCCTTTTACCGCCGCCGACCGCTGGGGGTTGTGGTGGCCATTACGCCGTTTAATTTCCCACTCAATCTTGTGGCCCACAAGATCGCACCGGCACTGGGTGCGGGCAATGCCGTCGTCCTCAAACCCACCCCGGAAGCGCCCCGGACGGCATACCGTCTGGCGCGGCTCTTTGTCGACAGTGCATATGCGATCCCGGATGCGCTGAGTGTGGTGTACGGCGACGCCGATGTGGGGTCGGCCCTGGTCAGCAGTCCGATCCCGCGTGCAGTGAGTTTCACCGGATCGGTCGGCGTGGGCAAGCAGATTGCCCGCGCGGCTGGCATCAAAAAAATCACGCTGGAGCTTGGGGGCAATGCTGCGACCTTTGTCGATCGGGATGCCGACTTGGAATCGGCAGCCAAAAAATGTGCCTTTGGGGCTTTTTACAACAGTGGACAGGTCTGTATTTCACTCCAACGCATTTATGTCCACGAGGATGTTTATGAACCGTTTGCTGCATTGATGGCCGCCGAAACCGCCCGTTTCAAAGTGGGCGATCCATACGATGCCGGGACATTCATGGGACCGTTGATCCACGACGATGCCCGCCACCGTGCCCGCAGCTGGGTTGCCAGCGCCAAAAACGAAGGGGCCGTCGTCGCGGCCGGCGGTACGGAGATCGATGGCATCTTTCCGCCCACAGTGATGACCCAGGTCACTGACGACATGAAGATTGTCTGCGAAGAGGTGTTTGCCCCTATTGTCAGCCTCGTCAGCGTTCCGGACTACACTACGGCACTGGAAAAAATCAACGCTTCGCCGTATGGGTTGCAATACAGTATCTTTACCGATTCGCTGCACACTGCACTGCGCTTCATCGACGATGCACAGGCCGGTGGTGTGGTGGTCAACGACATCCCCACGGTGCGTTTCGATGTCCAGCCTTATGGCGGCTCCAAGCTCTCCGGCGTGGGGCGTGAAGGGCCCAAATATGCCCTTGAAGAGTTTACCGAGATTCAATCGGTTGTGATGTTTTAGGACTTTGGCCTCAGCAAAACAGACAAGGAAGCTATAATGAAAATCCAACAGGGACTGGTGCTGGCAGTGGCACTGAGTGCGATGGCTTTTGGGAGCTGCGCCGCCCTCCGGTCGGCCTATCCACAGGCAATCCGGGCATGCCGGGGCAATACTGTAGTCTGGACAGACGGTCACACCACCGTGTACGACGACGGTCGGCACAAATCATTTGCCGAGGCGCTCAGCCACCCTGATCTGGAAGATATGTTTCGCCAAGCATATCCGCAGGGGCGCCGGACATACGGCAAGACCCCGGCCAAAAATTTTGACCCGGGTCGCATCCGCTTCGAACCGCTCTTCCGCGCCGTCTATGGCCATTCGGCTTCTCAGGTACGACGCAATCTGACGACCGTCAACTGGTTTGGCCAGCGCATTTCCGTAACCAGGATCAACGGCGTCGCCGAGCACCTTCGGGCCGTAGCGCGGGATATACAGCGTGCCGTAGCACGCACCCCGTCTCTGCGCAAATATCTCACCCCCGTCGGTGGCACATTCACGTGGCGGACGATCGCCGGAACACGGCGCTTGAGTGTCCACAGTTTTGGAGCGGCGATCGACATCCGGGTCAAATATTCAGCATACTGGCGCTGGAACAAAGGGGCATACCGTTATCACAATGCCATCCCGTTCGCCATCGTTCAGGCATTTGAACGGCATGGGTTTATCTGGGGCGGCAAATGGTATCACTATGATACGATGCACTTCGAATACCGACCCGAATTGCTTGGCATCGCCAGCAGACAGCGGACGGCGCATCCGCCAAAACCCCCGTCGCATCTCCAAAAAATGCCCACCCAGAAACGTCCCCGAAAAGCCCCTGCAACATCCGCCGCAACACCCCAGACCGGATCGTACACCGTGGTCGCCGGCGATACCCTCTACACGATCGCACAGCGCTTGCACACGACGGTCACAGCCCTACGCCAGGCCAATGCGCTCAGCAGCGACACCATCAGGGCGGGACAGCGACTCACCGTCCCTGCGTCGGGCCATTGAAATGCGCCGCGTTGCCATTTCGGCCTGCTTGCTGGGGGAACGATGCCGCTACGATGGAGCCGACAACCACATGCCGCAGCTCCTCACCCTGCTCGAAGGGGCAGAACTGGTGCCGTTTTGTCCGGAACATTATGCATTTGGCACGCCGCGCCCGACGATGGATTTGATTCAAACCCACCAAGGAGTCCGGGCCCACTCCAACCGAACAGGGGCCGATTTCAGCCTGCCGATATGGAAATATGCCGAACGGTTTTTCGATCTTCATCCAGATCTCGATCTCTTCATCGGCAAAGACCGCAGCCCGAGTTGCGGAGTACGCACTGCCAAAGTGTACGACACGACCCACCGGCTGATGCATGATCACGGTACCGGACTGATGGCGCAGCGGGCGCTCAAACACACGATGTCCTGCTGGGACGCCGAGCATTACACGGCCCACCGGATGGAGGAGCATGGTCCTGCAAACGACGGTGAGGACTCATGACTTAAGGGTATTTCTAATAAGAGGTACTCTTAAATTGCTCAAGCCACGCTTTGTCTTCGTCACTGAGTGTATTGGCCTTGGCCAGAAGCTTGGCTTTGATCCCCCTGAGATCCTGCTCACTCAAATATGCCAGCAGATCGGGATGGATGGTGGGCGCTTCCGCTCCATAAGCAATCAGCGCCTCAATCTCGGCCAGCAACGCCACTTTGGCGGGTGCATGTTCCGTCATGGTTTTTGCCTTAGGATGATATCGGTTTTCTTGTGGACACCTCTAATGACAGGCAACACGCACAATGGGTTTTGCACATGGAAGATTTTGCAAGAGGTTTTCCAGTCATAGCCATAGCCAAGATGGAGAGAATATCTTGTGAAAGATCGCGTTTGCAAAGCCCATTGTGGGTATTACCTATTATTGGGGTTCCCTTATGCTATACTATCCAAAAAGCTCTAAAGGATTTCTCATGAACATCGGCGACAAAGCCCCCGAATTTTGCCTCCCGAACCAAGACAGCGAAGAGATCTGTCTGCGCGACCTGCGTGGCAGCTGGGTCGTGCTCTATTTTTACCCCAAGGACAACACCCCCGGCTGCACCACCGAAGCATGTGATTTTACCGAGGCGCTCCCTGATTTTACCGGATTGGGGGCGACCATCCTCGGCGTCAGCCCCGACAGCATCAAGCGCCATCAAAACTTCATCGCCAAAAAAGGGCTCAAAATCACCCTCCTCAGCGATGAGGACAAAGCAGCCCTCCAGGCCTACGGCGTCTGGCGGCTCAAAAAGAATTACGGCCGGGAATACATGGGGGTCGTGCGCGCCACTTTTCTCATCGATCCCGAAGGAACGATCGCGGCAATGTGGGACAAAGTACGCGTCAAAGGCCACGTCGAGGCCGTCAAAGCGAAGCTGCAGGAACTGAAGCCATAGGCCGCCGACCATGCCGCAAAACAACGCCAGCAAGACAAAGGAATCAACCCCAATGCTCGGAAAACACCTCTTCGTTCTGGTGCTGTCTTCCCTGCTCTCTTTTTCTGCCGAACTGAAACTGACCGACAAGCAGGCCAACCAAATCGCCCACAAAATCTGGCTCAATGAGGGCTCCGGGAAGCGCAGCAAACTGGTGTGGTGGAATAAAGGAGAAGAATTTGCTTCGGTGGGAATCGGGCACTTTATCTGGTTTACAGCGGACAAGCCGATGTGGTTCTGGGAAGCCTTTCCCCCGATGCTGCGTTTCATTACCGCCCATGGAGCCAAACCGCCCCCATGGCTCACCCCCCAAACCCACTGTATCTGGAACCATTACAGTGCATGGAAAGATGCCAAGCGCCACGCCACACCAAAAATGCGGGAACTGACCGCCTTCATGGAGCGTACCAAGGGGTTGCAGGCCCGGTTTATGCTCCATCGCCTCAATACTGCATTCCCCAAGATTCTTCAATATGCCACCGCGCACCATCAGGGAACAATCGTTGCACGAAACTACCGCAGACTTCTCTACCGCAAAAACGGCACTGTCGATCCCCAGGGTGCCTACATCCTCATCGATTACATCAATTTCAAGGGCGACGGCATCAACAAAGGCGAACGCTACCAGGGCAAGGGCTGGGGGTTGTATCAGGTACTCAATCGCATGAACCCCGCAGACCCCAATCCCTACCATGCTTTTGCTGTCGCCGGCAAGTGGGTATTGGAGCGCCTCACCCACATCAGCCCCCCTGCACGGAGGCTTTATCGCTTCAAACGGGGATGGTTCAATCGTATGGACAGCTACTGGAAGTGACACAACCTTCGACTGCCTACAGCACCCCCCTGCATCACACTTCGTGTTCTTTTGCAGCAACACTTATGGACACATATATTGATCACAGACTTACATCAAAAACCCCAATGTGGGTGATTGGGGTTATGCGGCGTCCTTATTTGATATCTTGCAGTCTTGACTGATATGACTGCGGATGTTTGCAGACAGGACAAACTTTTGGGGCCTTTTTTCCATAGTGGATATGACCGCACACCTGACATATCCATGCTTCATCCTCCAAGTCGCTCTCATACACAGTGCCATTCTTCATGCGCCCAAGCATCAGCAAAAACATTTTTTCATGCTCGATCTCAACATCGCCTATCACTTTAAATAGTCTCGCAGCCTCTTCGTAGCCTTCCTCTTTGGCTATTGCGGCGAAATCGGGATACATATCGGTATGTTCATAGCGCTCTCCATCAATGGCTGATTGCAGATTCTCCATTGTATTGCCAAAGTTATTCTCTGTGCCTGCAACCATTCTGTTGTGCAGTGCCAACTCCAATTTTGCATGAGTCTTTTCATTATCGGCAGCTCTTTGAAAATGTGCAGCGATATCATAATAGCCCTCTTTTTGAGCAACCTTTGCAAAATACTCATACTTGTTTCTCGCCTGCGATTCTCCGGCAAAAGCTTTCATGAGGTTGACAAGCGTAAGGTTTTTGGTCACAAGTTCCATCTCCTTATCACAACACACGAGCGTCCCGCCACCCACATTTTGCACTTCTACTTCATTACCACATTTACTGCATCTATAAGTTTCATAATTTCTCATTTTTCATCCTCCTATAATACCTTATCCCAATCACCATAAGGGATTAGGATAAAAAGGTTT
>CAZRUT010000015.1:0-10615 GCA_964603215.1 uncultured Nitratifractor sp. | reverse complement strand
GCAGTACATCGGGTGATCGATGCCGGAGAAGCAGTGACCGAAGCGTCAATCGGTGCCGCGCTCGATACCCCCTACACCGATATCGATCTGCTGATCCGCACCAGTGGGGAGCAGCGCCTCTCCAACTTTTTGTTGTGGCAACTGAGTTACAGTGAATTTTATTTTACCGATACCCACTGGCCTGATTTTCGCCCCGAGGAGCTCGAAGAAATCATTGGCCATTTTGGGATCCGCGAACGCAAATTCGGCGGGATTTGACCCATGGAATCCCTTGTGTACGGAACACTGGCAAGCCTGCTTGGGCTGATGGTCGGCTCGTTTCTCAACGTGGTCATTTACCGCATCCCCCGCGGTGAGAATATTGCCTATCCTGCCTCGCACTGTACGGCATGCCGGCATCCGCTCGCCTGGTACCACAATATTCCGCTTTTTTCCTGGATTGTTCTGCGGGGAAAATGTGCCTTTTGCGGGGAAAAGATTTCGGTGCAGTATCCGCTGGTTGAGCTGGCAACCGCTGTGCTGTGGCTGATCCTTTTTCTCAAAATCGGCCCCTCGGGGTGGTTCCTGCCGATTGCAGCATCGTTTACGGCACTGCTTGCCCTCTCGGTGATCGACCTGAAATATTATGCTGTACCCGATTCAGTCAATTTCTTTGCGCTGGGTGCCGCCCTCGTCAGCCCCAGTCTGCTCCGGTGGGACGGACACAATCCCCTGCTCCATGCCGTGCTGGCCGCCGGGGGGCTCTGGCTGATCGGCTTTGTCGTTTCCAAACTTGCCCGCAAAGAGGCCATGGGAAGTGCGGATGTGATTGTTGCCGGCACCATGGCGGCCTTGCTGGGTTTTCCCAATTTTTTCGTTGCGTTGTTTCTTTCGGCGATTTTGGCGATTTTCCCCTCACTGTTTGCCAAGGACACCATGGTACCGTTCGTACCGTTTTTGGCATTGGCAACGCTGATCGTCTATCTGTTCGACGGAACAACGGCTGATCTGCTTCGGTGGATTCTCTACCGATAAATCTGAGCGGGTTCAGTGTGCGGGTCAAAGCCATCATCGCGTACGACGGCACGACGTTTGAAGGATTTCAGCGCCAAACCCACACCCCACACACCGTTACCACTGCCCTTGAAACAGCACTGGGCACCTTGGGGATCGAGGGGCCGATTACCGGCAGCGGGCGCACCGATGCCGGCGTACACGCTTCGGGGCAGGTGATCCATTTCGATCTGCCGCCATACTGGCAGGATTACACCAAACTGCGCACGCACCTCAACCGGCAATTCCGCACCATCCGCATCAAACACATCACCCCCGTCCCCGACCATTTTCATGCCCGGCACAATGCCCGCCGACGGATCTACCGCTATCTGTTTCAGGATCGTATGCCGTCGCTTTGGGCTACCCGCTATGTTGCCCACGTGCCCATCAGCGACTGGGAGCAGCTCCGGGAAGCTCTGGCATGTTTTGCGGGAGAGCATGATTTCGGATTGTTCAAAAAAAGCGGCGCACCGACCCGCAGCAACCGCCGTATCCTGTACCGTGTTCGCCTCACACACATCGGCCCCTACCATGCCATCTACTTCGAAGGCGACGGATTCCTCCGTGCGCAGGTGCGGATGATGCTTGCTGCAGCATTTGGGGTCGCCAACGGCACACTGACATGCAGCCGGCTCCGGGAGCAGCTGGAGCATCTCCGCCGCCATACGACCCTGCTTGCTCCACCGCAGGGGCTTTATTTAGCGCGGGTCCTCTACTGATCCGTACACCCGCAGGGCTGCTTCGGCCATGCCGGCCTTGGTGATCGGGCGCCGCATCAGTGCATACGATGCAACCGCAAGGGTTTGTTCCACAAACGGAGCGTAGGCATGATCCAACAGGGCATCAAGCCGGTGGAGCACCATCACCATGGTGGCGGCCGGTGATGGAAGCGCTGCATCAACAAAGAGGGTAGGATCGTGCCAGACCCCGTCACCGACCCCCCACCGGCCATTGTCGTAAAACCGCCGGATCGCGGCACTCCCGATTTCACCGGCCGTGGCAATGAAGTGCCGATTGCCCGTCACATCCCATGCCGCCAGCAGGGCCGCACTCAGTGCCGCATAATCGACCAGATAGGTTACGCCCCTTTCATCGCCGATTCGGTGCAAAAGATCGGGGCCGGAGCGCATCTGCTCCATAGTGTTCGCAAGCAATCCCAGGGCATCCGGGCGGTACTGCTCGCGGTGGCGGGCCGCCAGCAACAACGCCGTGGCCATGAGGGCATTGGGGGCCGTGAAGATGCGCCGATCGATTCCCCCATCGATCACGCCGGCATACACCATCCGATGTTCCGGATCCATCATCTGCTCCAGAGCCCAGTCGCAAATGCGGTATGCCTGCTCGCGATACCGCTCCTCCCCCGTCGCATGCCCCATCCGCAGCAGCACGATTGCCATGATGGCATTTTCGGCCATGTTTTTGCGCCGTTGGGGCGCCATCCAGGCTGCATCGTCCGTGCAGCAAAAGTACCCGCCCTGTTCGTCATCCCAGATTGGGGTCTCCGCCATCCGGTCCAGCGTGTGGCTAAGCGCGTGAAGCGGTTCGACCTCATGGTCGTAGTGGTGGAGTGCCAGGGCGGCTTTGAGCAAAGCTACATGCAGCTGTTTGGGCTCCCCGCCATATCCGCCGTGCGCAGCATCATAGACTTCCAGAATGTGTGTGCGGAGGGTTGCCGCCAGAGCATCGGGATCGATCCGGGTCGCCGTAACGGATGTGTGGGGAGCCAGCTCCTGAAGTGCGGTATGGCCTTTGGAAGCCAGTTGGATCGGATCTGCAGCATATTGGCGTGCTACCAGTTCCGGCAATGCATCCATACCCATCATGCCATCCTGTGTCTGCGGCGGAACATATGCCGTCACATAGAGCGGTATGTTGTCCGGAGAGAGAAAAAGTGTCAGCGGCCATCCCCGTTCTTTGCCTGTCATCGCAACAAACAGGCGCTGAAAATGGTGATCAACATCCGGATATTCATCCCGGTCAATCCGGATCGGTATGTAGTGGCGATGCAACTGCTCTGCGATTGTCGAATCGGAAAAGCTCTCTGCTTCCATGCGGGCGCAGGCTCTGCACCCCCGATAATCGATCCATAGAAACAGTGGCTTGTTTGCCCTGGCTGCTTCTTCAAATGTTGCGTCTTCCCACGTTCTCCATGCCATCATATCCATTGTTAGCCTCTTGTTAATATCTCTACGTTATAGTGCCGCATCACTTTACACTAAGCAAGCTTGTAAAAAGGACATTTTATGCGTTTACGACCGTTTTTTGTGGCTTTTGGTATCTTTTTGGCGACCCTGGCCGCCTCGGCAGAGGGATTTCCCGGAATCGAAGGCCTGCCCCAGCAAACCTTTCTCGACCCCAAAGATGCATTTAAGGCTGTCGCCAAAGTCGAAGACGACACCCTCAAAACCGCCATCATCCTGGCCGACAAAATTCACGCGTATGTTCACAAGCTCCGCTATGTCATTACCCAGCCCACGCCGGTAGAATTGTCCATCCAAAAACCCGACCCCGTCACCATCGAGGGGGACGACGATCCGGTATTTTACGGAACCCAAACCATCAATGTTCCTCTGCAACAGCTACGTGACAAAGGGATCGACGGCAATTTTACACTGCAGATCCACATGACGGGATGCTCCGATGCAGGCATTTGCTACAATCCGCAAATCCGCACATTTTCCCTCTCGATGCCCCCGACTCCCGAACAGGCCGAAGCGGATCAGGCTGAAGCACAGCAGCGCAAAGAACTGGCCGAAGCGGAGCGGCTCGAAGCACTCGCCGAACAATCCACTGTCAACAGCACGGCATGGACGCAAACACAGGGAACCGGCAGCCAAACCCCGGCGGCATCCGCCGCACATGCTCCCGGCAAACCCGAAGGTCTGTTTGCAAAAATTTCCCGCCTCACCCGCGAAGGAAACACCGCAAAAATCGCTGAAGTGCTAACCAAAGAACGTTCGGTGTTTATTCTTTTTCTCTTTTTTATCTTCGGTTTGCTGCTTGCACTGACACCCTGCATCTTTCCGATGATCCCGATCCTCTCCTCCATCATTGTCTCCCAAGCCAGCAAAGGAACATCAGTGAGCACTGGAAGAGCGTTCGTGACATCTCTAATTTATGTATTGGCCATGGCACTGACCTATACCATTGTCGGGGTTGCTGCCGGTATGCTCGGAGCAGACATTCAGGCAGCTTTTGCCAAGCCATGGGTGATTGTCCTGTTTGCGGCAGTCTTTGTGGCGTTGGCCTTTTCGCTGTTTGGGTATTACGAGATTGGCCTGCCTGCCTCATGGCAATCCAAACTGACCAAAGTCAGCGATCATGCTCAGGGAAAAGGCAGTATGCTCGGTACCGCCATCATGGGTGCACTTTCGGCCCTCATTGTCGGCCCCTGTGTGGCACCGCCGCTGGGAGGTGCAATCCTCTTCATCTCCCAAAGCGGCGATGCGTGGCTGGGAGGATGGGCGCTCTTTATTATGAGCATCGGGATGGGGACTCCGCTGCTGCTTGTGGGGCTGGGTGCCGGCAAATTCATGCCCAAACCCGGCGGCTGGATGACCCGTGTCTCCGAAATCTTTGGGGTTTTGATGCTCGCCATGGCGCTCTACATGCTCCGCAGCCTCATCAGCGAAGGGGCACTGATGCTGTTGAGCGCTTTGCTGTTGATGGGAACGGCACTGTACATGAACCCGTTTGAAACCGGCACCGCACGGGGAGCATGGCGCCTGATCAAACTCTTTGCACTGACGCTGCTGCTGTATGGGGCGCTGCTCTTTGTCGGCTGGGTCAGCGGGTCGCATGCACTCCTCAATCCACTCGATCACCTCGGCAGCACCACAGGCACTGCGGCCGCAGCCAACACCCGTCCCCCTATCGATCGGACTGCCCGTCAGGGATGGTCGTATGCGCGCCTGATGCAGGCCGTGCGCAGCGCCGGCAAGCCGGTGATTGTGGACATCGGCAAAGCCAACTGTGCCGCCTGCACCGAACTCGAAGAGATCACGTTTCCCGATCCGGCCGTCCGGCAGGCGATGAAGCGGTTTGCATTGATCCAGATCGACATCACGAACTACACGCGGGATGATGCCGAACTCCTTAAAAAGTTCCACCTTTTCGGAGCGCCCCATCTGATCTTTTTCGATCGCAAAGGGACTCCGCTGCCGGAGAAGTTCCTTACCGGATTTGTCACACCCGACGTATTGGTGGCACACCTTAAGGGCATCTCCAGCAAGTAGGCAACATGCACAATGGGCTTTGCCTATGCAAGGTTTTGCAAGAGGCTTTCAAGTCATAGACGCAGGAAGCATCTTGTGCAAGATTAAGACGATCCGCTGATTCGGAATGCATGCATCGCAATCGCTCCGGCGACGGCGACATTAAAACTCTTAACATCCGGCGCCATCTCGATCCGTACCGTCGCATCGGCGACAGCGCGCACATCATCCGAGACGCCTGTTTCTTCGTTGCCCAAAATAAGCACCCATTTTTCAGCCACTGTTCTGATGTGTGAAAGGGGGATGGCATCCGGTGTGATCTCCAAAGCATAGACCCGGTATCCCCGCTGCTGCAGGACCAGAATCGTGGCAACCGGGTCGTCATATGCATGCACCTGCAAACGGCTCACATGGCCCGTTGAGACCCGTACGGCCCGGCGGCCATACGGGTGCGGCCCGCGCTGCGGCACCACATAACCGTCCAGACCCAATGCGGCCGCACTCCGGGCGATGGCACCGACATTTTCCATGTTGCTCAATCGCTCCGTCATGACAAGACGGCTCCCCAAATGCTCCAGAAGCACATTGTCGGGTCGGCGGGCATGCATCATAACATGATGGTGGACCGAACGCCCCACGATATGCCCTAGTAATGCCCGCGAACCTACATAGAGTGTCGCATGGCCTGCATGCTGTTCCATTACGGCACGATGGCGCGCATAAAAATCATGTGTAGCCAACAGGCTGAGCGGCACGATCCCCTGCTCCAGCAGCATGAGCACCACCCGCGGGCTGTCGGCAATAAAACTATGATCACGATCAAAGGCATTGCCGCGCAATGTCCGGTAAAGCTGCAGTTCGGGCAGGTCGAGTGTTTCGATGGGGTGGAGTTGCATGCGGATGATTATAACGATTTATGCTAAAATACACCATCTTGCATTTTGGAGCCGCCTATGCCGTATGGATTTTATCGGGTCGCCGCTGCGGTCCATGTCACGACCGTCGCCAACCCCGAAGCCAACGCTGCCGCCGTTGTGGAACTGATCCGTGCGGCGCATGCCGACGGCGTGGGGATCGTGGTGTTTCCCGAACTGACTCTCACCGGATACACTGCTGGCGACCTGCTGATGACGTCCACCCTCATCACCGCCCAAAACGATGCGCTCCAGGGGCTCCTCGATGCCACCCGCACCCTCGGCACTGTCGCCGTGATCGGGGTGGCCTTTTTCGAAGCCGACCGCCTCTACAACACCGCTGCCATTCTTCAAAACGGCCAAATCCTGGGCCTGGTTCCCAAATCCTACCTCCCGAACAAAAAGGAATTTTACGACAAGCGTCCATTCACCAGCGGGCGCGATATCGTCCGATCGACTGTCACATTGTTGGGGCGGGAAATCCCCTTCGGGGTTGATTTGCTTTTTGGGGATGGAGAGCATTTGACCTTCGGGGTGGAAATATGCGAAGACCTCTGGGCCGTCACGCCGCCCAGCAACCGCCTGGCAGAAAACGGCGCAAATCTCCTGCTGAACCTCAGCGCCAGCAACGAGCTGATCGGCAAGCACGCCTACCGCGAAGAACTGGTCCGCACCCAGAGCGCCCGCTGCACGGCAGCATATGTGTACAGCAGCAGCGGGGTCGGCGAATCGACGACCGATACCGTCTTCGGCGGTCATGCCATCATTGCCGAGTATGGCACCACCCTAGCCCAAAATCAGCGCTTCGCCATGCAGGGCAGCCTGATCCATGCCGATGTCGATCTCGAGCGCCTCCGCTGGCTCCGACTCAACGAAGGGAGTTACGGAGACGGACACCGCACGCCCCACCGCACGGTTCGGATCCATGCGCTGCCGGATATTGGCAGGATTCAGCGCGCCATCGATCCCGATCCGTTTGTCCCCTCGGCGCATACCGATCAGGCTGAGCGCAGTGCCGAAATCATCCAGATCCAGGCGCACGGACTCATCACGCGCATGACCCATGCCCACATTACCAAAGCCGTCATCGGGGTTAGCGGCGGACTCGATTCCACCCTCGCACTGCTCAGTACGGTGCGGGCATTTGATATCATGGCGTGGGACCGACACAACATTATTGCGCTGACCATGCCCGGATTCGGCACGACCGAACAGACCCGAACCAATGCCGTCCGTCTTTGCGAAGTATTGGGTGTCACGCTGCGCACGGTGGCGATTGACCGCATGGCTCTGGATACATTTGCAGCCATGGGTCACGATCCGGATACCCACAATGTCGTATATGAAAACGTTCAGGCACGCCTGCGAACTTCCCTGCTCATGAACACGGCCAATCAGGAAGGGGGTCTGGTGATCGGCACGGGGGACTTGAGCGAAATCGCTCTGGGATGGAGTACGTACAACGGCGACCATATGAGCATGTATGCCCTCAACAGCGGCATCCCCAAAACCCTCATCCGCTATGTCATCGCATCGTTCCGGAATGACACACGCATCGCCGCCATTCTGGAGGATGTCCTCGCGACCCCCATCAGCCCGGAACTCCTCCCCCACCGTGACGGTATCATCACCCAGGAGACCGAATCGATCGTCGGGCCGTATGTGCTGCACGACTTTTTTCTCTATCATTTCATCAAATACGGCGCCCGTCCGACCAAAATCCGTCATCTCGCCATTCTGGCATTTGAAGGCCGGTATGATGCCGACACAATCACCCGATGGCTCCGGGTATTTCTGCGCCGTTTTTTTACCCAGCAGTTCAAACGCTCCGCCATCCCCGACGGCCCCAAAGTCGGCACCATTTCCCTCAGCCCGCGTGCCGACTGGCGGATGCCGAGCGATGCAGATGTTTCGGCATGGATTGCAGAGTTGGATCGTGAGCAGAACCCGCGCTGAATGCCCATAAAACCTCTCTTTTCTTATGTGAAGAAATCTAATGTTTTTCCGACATAATATTGACATTTTTTTATGCTATACTTCCTTTAGAGGAATGCAGGTTCCTGAATTTACTCCAAGGAGTCAAAAATGAAGAAGACAGTTGCAGGCATGTTTGCCCTATTGGTGGCATTCGGAATATCGGGCTGCGGAGGCGGCACAACGACGGCTGGCGGAACCGTGACAGGTACCGTCAACGACTACGGCAACGGCAACGGCATATCGGGCGTCACCGTCACCGTCAAAGCTTCCAGTGCTGCGGCATCGGGCACACTGGGTGCCGGAAGTGATGTGACGGCCACGACCGGATCCGACGGCGCGTTTACCCTCAGCGGTGTTCCGTATGGCGACGCAACGGTGGTGCTTTTTACCAAGACAGGCTACGGAAGCACCGGCAAGGTCGTTGCGCTCTCGGCCGATTATCCGGAAACCAGCATCAATGTCGATCTCCAAACAGCGCAAACACAGGATTTTGATCCCACTGCAGACCAAACGCTCGGTGTGACCGGGTCATCGGCCGGCGTCGTTGTGGGCGCCAACACACTGGAGGATGCCGACGGCAATCCGCCCAGCGGTCAGGTAACGGTATCCATCACCCCCATTGATACCGCCCGCAATATTGATATGATGCCTGGTGACATGGTGGATAAAGATGGCAAACCGATCGAAAGTTACGGCGCAGTCACCATCGAATTTGTCGATGCACAGGGACACACATTGAACCTCGCATCAGGCACAACCGCCACCGTCCGTATCCCGGCATCAAAGCGCGGAGGAACCTTTCCGGCTACGATTCCATTCTACTATTTTGACACAACCCACGGATACTGGGTTCAGGAAGGAACCGGTACCCTCAAAAGCGGCACAAACGGCCAATACTATGAAGGGACAGTCTCACACTTTAGCACATGGAATGGTGACCACCCATACGAAGACACTTACATCAAAGGGTGCGTTGAAAATATTGATGGGACCAAAGTCACCAGCGGCATCGTGAAGATGGAAGGTGTGGATTATTCCGGTCGATGGCGGACCTATATCCAAAGCGACGGAAATTTCTCTGTCAAAACCAAACAGAATGCCAAATCCATGGTCACTGCCACTTCAGGCGGCAAGACATCCAACACTGCACAAGTCCAGGTCGGATCGACAGAAAAAATCATGAGCGAATGTCTGGTTATCGGTACAGCGCCAATCAAAGCCAAGCTGACCTGGGGCGAGCACCCAAGCGATCTGGATACGCATGTCATCGGGCCCAACGGATACCACATTTACTGGTCCCACAAAGGGAGCTACGATACAAACGGTGCCTATCTCGATGTGGATGATGTCACCGGCTATGGACCGGAAGTTTATTCAGTGCGTGCATTCCAGGAAGCAGGCACCTATCACTATGCCGTGTACAACTACTCCGGAACCCACAGCCCCGGCATATCTGCCTCTCCGGCACGCGTTGAGCTCTTTCAGGATGATGGTACCCGCACAGTCTATACCCCGCCCAGCGGCGAGACTACTGCCAATCGCTGGTGGAATGTCTTTGACATCATTGTCGGTGCCGACAAAACAGTCGAACGCATCGTTCCGGTCAATACATGGACTGATCGATCCGATCCGGTCAACTAATCCAAACATCCACCCCGCTCCCCCTCTCGGGGATGGCGGATCTTCTTCCGTCTCTAATCTCTTTTTGACTACAATCCCCCATGGAAAAATGGACAGCATTTTTGGCAATTGTTGCGGTGATCCTTTATGGAATCCATCGGGAACACAGCCGCACCCATTCCGACCCGCACAACCCAGTAGCCGATCGGAACACATCCACATCGCCGCGCATAAACCAGCCCGTATCCCACACGGAGTACGTGCCATACACACACGCCTCTGTGACGCCTGCCGACACGCCACAATACATCCGGCATGTCATCCGTTACGGATCGCACACCCTGCATGTCAAAAAAAATGAAATTATGGAAGGGGGCCTGGCATCTCCGGAGGATGCTGTCCGGATCGCAGCATATGTCCTGCAGCTCCGGCATGATCCGGTCGATCCTGCGACGATCCAGAACGGCGCACTGTTTTATTCCAGCAATTGTGCCGGTTGTCACGGAAACGACGGTCGGGGACTGGGCGGCGCCTATCCCGATCTGACCCGCCATCCTCTGCTGGGGATTGCACGATATCGCGCGCAACAGCCCGGGCCGGTCAGCAGGCCATAATATGGGATATATTCGGCGTCAGCTTGCCACGCGTCGCGGACGGAGGATTGCCGGGACAATCGGGCTGATCGTGCTGGCCTGGATCGTTGTTCGGTGCAGCAGCACCGCGTTGAAACCGCCGGCGCTGGTATTCATCCCATCCGGCAGCACCACTGAAATTCTTCGGGCACTGCAGGCGCAGAACATTCCCGTCAATCCCGAGGAACCGCCTGCAGTACTTCGGGGCAAAACCATTGCCCCC
>CAZRUT010000014.1:0-11169 GCA_964603215.1 uncultured Nitratifractor sp. | reverse complement strand
CAACAATTTTGTATCCAATCAGGTCACCATTAATGCGGGCATCCAGTGTCGTCCGGTCGTATACAATGTGTGCCAAATCTTTATGCAGCAGCAGTTTGACTCCGCCGGTCAGTTTGCCCGGCTTGAATTGAAAACGGTCAATCAAGAGGCGCGTTTGCCCTTTGCGGGTGGCGGTATTGTAGCGCAGTACGCCATGGGTGCTTCCCAGAAACTGTTCCGGCTTGTTGGCAAAATGGAGCAGCTTGATGAGCGGTACGCCATCGACTTTGAGACGGGCCTGTGTTCCGACGTACTGATAGGCAAGGGTGCCCCCCAGCGATGTGCTGGTACCGTGGATGTTGGTTTGGGTTCCGAAACGGATCGTCCCGTGTGTTGTAAAAGGACCGTTGAGTTTGGTGCCAATGATCGGTTCGAGTTTGGCTAATTCCGGTAGCACAAGCCGAAAAGGGGTCGAAAGGGCGTTGTCTTCGGTATCAAAAATAATTTGGGGCAATGCCAGCCCCATGATGGGGCTTTTGATGTCTCCATTGGCATACACAATCCCCTGTTTGGCCCGCCCGCTCAATGCAACGGATAGGCGGGTGTCAAGCGGTGTTCCAATCCATTGCTTCATGGGGACGGGGTAGGTTTTGAGATCCGGTGCCCTCAGCGACAATGTGCCCTGCAAAGGCTTGAGCGAAACCAAATCGATGTCCGCGTCCGCCAGACCCGAGAGTGCCATCGGCTGTCCGGTGCTGGCCAGCACCCTTCCGATCGCCACACTTTTTGCTACAACCTTCAGGCGGTCTGCCGCATAGTCAAAGGCAAGCTTTTTCCCCAACCCCTTCGCAGATCCAACCACACGAAGCGTTTTTGACTGTGTGGCGGTGCCTGCCACAGTGACCGGGATCCCTTTTCCTTTTTTTCCGGCAAGCAGCAAAGGATTGGGGATGTAAAAGCGATATCGTGTTGTCCCTGTTTTTCCGTCTATATTGATGTGTGTCTGCGTCAACGAGGCCTTGAGGAGCCTGGAGACGAGGTGTGTCTCCCCGGTCAGCACACCGTGTGTGAATGTCCCTTTGGAACGGAGTGTGAATGCTGTATTGGCGGGCAGCGTCATCCCGGTTGTTTTGTTCCATGCCGCTGCATACACAATGCCATGTGTGAGTTGAAGTCCGTAATGCCCATTCTGGGCTCTAGGGCTGCTTAGAAGCACGTCGCCGTTGAGCACCCCTTCGGCGTAGTCGGGTTGGCCAATCAAGTGGAGGATGCTTTTCATCGAGACATTGTGGAGGTTGGCCACAATATTTTTTGTGTAATGGAGCAAAATTTTTCCGCCGAGCGATGGGCTTGCCAATTGCCCTTGAATGCCGATTGCATCGTATTTGAACGTGCCGGAGAGTTTGAATGGGCCGTGGAGGCGGTTTTGCGTCACCGGCGCAAGCTCCAATGTATCGGCGGTCACATCGCATGCAACATTTTTGTCGGTGAGGTTGGCTTGGCCGTTTTGGACACGCACAGTGATCAAATCGCTCAGAACCCTTCCATCAAAGCGAACATGTTCCCCGGCAAGATCGGCACGTAATTGTCCTGTGAGGTCGCGCTTGTCTTTTGGGAGTGTGTAGTGGTAGTGTTTTTCGATTTGTTTGGAATCAAATCGGGCGTGCTCCAGCTGGACGATCGCATGCCCTTTGCTTCCCGTGCGTCCAATGGAGGGGAGGAGAATATCCGCATTGAGTTGACCGTGGATGATGGGAGGCTGCCCACCGAGTGTCAGCAGTGCATCGAGCGGGAGCTTGCGCAGCTGGATCACGATATCCTGGGGAATGCGATGGCGCACATTGAGGGCATAAGTGACTGGACCATCCAACAATGTTCCTTTTCCGTTGATTTTAAGGTCATCGATCGTCCCGTGGATGTGTCCGGCGATGTTGGCTTGGCGGAGGCGGTAATGGCGGTACTGCACGTGATGGGCTTTGAGGAGGTAGCGCCCATTGAGACGGCGATGGAAGAGATCAAATCGGCCGTCAAATCCCAAGGATGCCTCATGCCCCAGCGTGGCAATAAAATAGAGGTGCCCACGTGTGAGCGAAAAAGTATGAAAGGCAATCGGCAGCCCGGTTTGCTCTCGAATCTTTTTTTCGGCATAGGCTTGAATACGTGCATTGCCGGCAGAGGAGTACAGGTAGGCAACCGAAAGTGTCGTCCCAAGCAGCACCAACAAAATCACAAGTAAAAAGATGATGGATGTTTTTTTCATAAAGATATTTTAGCATGATTATGCTATTTAAAGCGAAAGGAATCAAACAGTGCTTGCAGCATGGTCGGAGTGACAGGACTTGAACCTGCGACCTCTACCACCCCAAGGTAGCGCGCTAGCCAGACTGCGCCACACCCCGACAGATTAGGAGGAGCAGAATTTTATCCAACTCTTCCTAATTAAAAGGTTAACGCCGCCCAATCAGCGTGTCGAGCAGGCGCTGACACCCGGAGGGGTTGTGGGCTGGATTGCTTCATTGGAAGCACCCCCTTCTTCATTGACCGCATCAATGAACGTCAGGATAGCGTCGGCGGCTTCCCGGAATCGCTTCGCGGTGACACTGTCGGGTTTGTGATACACGATCGGCGCTCCCGTATCGCCCCCGATGCGCACTTCGGGTTCGATGGGGATGCGGGCGAGGAGCTGGGTGTCGAATGCGTCCGCGACGGCCTGGGATGTGCCCATACCGAAGATATCGTATTCTACTCCATCTCCTGGGCAGATGAACCCGCTCATATTCTCAATCACACCGGCAGTGGGGATGTGCAGTTTTTTGAACATATCAAGGCTGCGGCGGCTGTCATCGAGTGAGACTTCCTGTGGCGTGGTGACGGTAATGCCGGCCGTGACGGGAACCGATTGCGCGAGGGTCAGCTGGGCATCACCGGTTCCGGGAGGCATATCGATAACGAGTACATCCAGATCGGACCAGAGAATATCGCGCAGGAACTGTTCAATCGCCTTGATGATCATCGATCCGCGCCAGATGAGGGATTGGCCCGGCTCCATCAGAGAACCCATACTCATAATTTCGACCCCAAAGGCATGGAACGGAACGACTTTGTTGCCCTGTACTTCGGGTTTCTGGTCTGCAATCCCCATCATGCGGGGGATATTGGGGCCGTAAATGTCGGCATCGAGCAAACCGACCTTTTTTCCCTGCATGGCCATGGCAACGGCAAGATTGACCGAGGCGGTTGATTTGCCTACACCCCCTTTTCCGGAGCTGACCATCAGGAAATTCTTGACGTGCGGGGCAATATTTTTTCCCGTGTTGGCATTGCTCTGTTCCCGGGGGGGCTTGGGCGCGTTGATGCTGGCAGTAATTTCCGAAAAGCCCAGTTTTTTGAGCGCGACGTCGATTTCTTCTGTCAACTGCTTTTTTACTTCCTCGGCACTGGAGGTAATGTCCACATCGAGTGAAACCTTCTCTCCGTCAATTTCGATATGTTTGACAAAACCAAAGGTTACGATGTTTTTGGTAAAGCCGGGATAGTTTACGGTGCGCAATGCGTCAAAGACGTCATCTTTTGTCATAAGTACTCCTGATATCTGAAATAAATTACATCTGTATGAATCGGCGGCACATTGTACCGGACGAAGAATGTGTATCGAGTTATACCCAACAAAATCTTAAACGATACCTTCAAATCGGATCAAGAGACTCCTTTTTTTGGATTCACTTAAAACTCACCCCAAGCGACATCGCGATACAATGTGTATCAAAAAGTGACAACAGGAGAAAAACTTGGAAGAGATTACCCTCATATTGTTGGCAGCCGGGAGTGCAACACGTTTTGGGACGGGGGCAAAAAAGCAATGGCTGTATCAGGGAGACAAGCCGCTGTGGCAGAAGGTCGCCGATGATTTTGTTTCGGCATTCGGGTTTGACAATGTGATCATTGTCGGCGGAGAGAATGAGACAACCTACATGCAATTGTTTGGAAACTATACAATTGTATCAGGCGGTAACAGTCGGCAGGATTCATTGCGCAATGCGCTCGAAAAAGTTGTCACACCCTATGTCCTGGTCAGTGACGTGGCGCGGTGTTGTATGGATACCGAAATGGTTGCGCGGGTGATTGCGCACAAGGGAACAGCCGCGTGCGTCGTGCCGGTGCTGGGGGTAGCTGATACACTTTATGTTGAAGACAAAGCTGTGGATCGGGACCGCGCGCGCTTGATTCAGACTCCCCAGCTCAGCCACACCGCGACCTTGCGCCAGGCGCTTGATTCAGATGTGGACTACACCGATGAGAGCAGCGCAATCCGGGCATGGGGGCAACCGGTACGTTTTGTGGAGGGATCGCTTCATGCCCACAAGCTGACCCGCCCCGCTGATCTTGATGCCCTTCCGTGCCTCATTCCACCGTCCTCTTACAGTGTGACCGGGTATGGGATCGACATACATCCTTTTGAAGAAGGAAAAGAGATGAAGCTCTGCGGTGTGACGATCGAGGGTCCGTTTGGATTCAAAGCACACAGTGACGGGGATGTAGCGATCCACGCGCTGATCGATGCCCTGATGGGCGCGGCAGGTATGGAGGATATCGGTGTGCTGTTTCCCGATACTGATGCAGCCTATGCCGGTGCCGATTCGACGGTGCTGCTGGACACGGTCATGGAGCGCATCCATCATGTGGGCTTCGTACCGCGGCATGTTGACATGACCATTGTGGCCCAAACCCCCCGTTTGCTTGCGTACAAAGCGGCCATGCGCCGCACATTGGCTGCGCACCTCTCGCTCCCCCTCCATCATGTCAATATCAAAGCGACGACCGCCGAAAAACTGGGTTTTGTCGGACGCAAGGAGGGAGTGACAGTCCATGCAGTAGCCACGTTGGGGTATTTTGACTGGCGCACGAAGGATCACCGATGAAAATCATTATTGTCGAGAGCGAACTGTATCTCGCGCAGAGTATTGCCGCCAAACTGGCAGAACACAACTTTGAAACCGAAATGTACAGCTCGATCAAAGACGCACTCCACAGTGACGGAGACACCTATCTCCTCTCCACCTCTATTTCCGGTCAGTCGTGCATGCCCATCGTCAAAAAATTCCAGAACAAAATCATTATCCTTATGGTGAACTATATCAACAATGATACCGTTGGTGAGCCGATGCGCCATGGGGCGCACGACTACATTGTCAAACCATTTATGATCGAAGACTTGATCCGAAAGATCACGCACCATCGCACTGTCTGTCTGCTGGAGCGGAGCAATACATTTTATCGGGACTATACGCACGATCTCCTCGACCGCATCGACCACGGTGTGGCGACTGGGTCATTGACGCTGCCGGTTGTTCTCGTGACCAATTATCAGCGTGCAGCCGACAAGCTGGCGATGGAAACAGCCGACGCGTTTGCGATGCCCCTGCATTTTGTCTCGCTTCTGTCCGAAACATGGGCGGCACAGATTGCCCGGATCGGTCCGCAGACGATCGGATATATCACACATCTTGAAGCGCTCAAGAAAAGCGACAGAGATGTGCTCTATACGTTACTCAACGGCAAAGAATTTATCCTGACGACGACCGCGCCGATCGACGAGGCTCCTTGCGAGATTCTAACAATCAATACAGCAAACAAACTCTATGACCATAGCGAAATTTTGACCATCGATGAGTACGTGCAGCATGTCGTCAAAAGCTTTCAGTATCAGCTTCCCGATACAGAGCTCAGTAAAAAACTGGGCATTTCGCGTAAAAGCCTTTGGGAGAAAAGGAAAAAATATGACCTCTTCAAAAAAAAATAAGTCGATTTACATTGATGCCGAAGCCCTCTCGACGCTGGCGCTGATTCAGGAAGGACTGCTTGCACCGGTGACGGGCCTGATGGGCCGTGAAGAGGCAGAGGCGGTTGACCGTACCCATACCTACCGGGGAACCCCGTTTCCGTTTTCGCTTTTGCTGGCTCCGGCCGGCCGGCGCAATCAGGCTACCATTGCGTCACTCAAGCCTGGCGAGGCCATTCGTCTCGTTTCCGAAGGGCAGACGGTCGGAGCGATGACCGTTCAGGAGACTTTTGCGATCGATCAGGAACAACGGCTTCTCTCCATTTACGGCACCAATGATCCGGCCCATCCCGGTGTACAGAGCACCATGCGACGCTTGGGCAATAGAGCACTGTATGGGGAATACACTGTTGAATATCCTTTGATCCGGGATGTGCTGCACCGTATCCGTCAAGCCATACGCCGCACCGGGGCACAGCGCATCAGCTCCATGATGCTGGCGGCCAATCCGCTCAACCGTGCCCACGAACGGATGATTCGCCAGGCCAGCAGTGAATCGGATCTGCTGGTCCTCTTTCTGCGCAAACCGTTTACGGCTGACGGCTTACGGTATGATATCCGGCATAAGGCACTCAGTATTTTTGTCGAAGGGTTTCTTCCGAAAAACAAAGTGATCATTGTTCCGTTTGAGAATACCTACATCTTCGCTGGCTATAACGAAATGATCCTCGAAGCCCTGTTGGCAAAAAACAGCGGGTGTGACACAATGCTGATCGGAAAAAACCATGCCGGCCTGGGGTTGTACTACGACAAAAACCGCCTCAGTACAATTTTTGATACGCTGGGAGGCCTGGGCATCGATATTCAGACAATGGATGAGTATGTGTACTGTGATACGTGCAAAACGCTCGTCAGCACTTTCACCTGCCCGCACGGTCAGCATCATCATATCCATTATCGTTCCGAATCGATTCTCAAATTGATCGAGCAGGGGCTGCTCCCCCCGACCATTCTGGTGCGCAAGGAAATTTCTGCCAGCATCCTTGCGGCATTGTTTCCGGAGCGTTTCGATGACATTCAGGATTTGTATTATTCGCTGATGCCCAGCTCCGGATTGTTGGAGCAAAAAACCGATGAACAGTTCTATGTCACGCTCATGAAACTGTACCAAACTTCTTCACTCACTTAAACAAGGAACGCTGCATGACACGTCAAAAACTCTTTCTTACTTTTTTCGGCGCCGGACTTTCTCCCAAGGCTCCGGGTACGGTGGGCACTCTGGCATCGATCCCGCTTGGCTGGGTGATTGCCCATTACATTGGGGTTGAGACACTGCTGATGGCCACCGTGGCGATCACGATCATTGGTATATTTGAAGTGAACAAATACGAACGCGCTACCGGCATCCATGACCATCAAATCATTGTCATTGACGAGACGGCAGGGGTGTGGCTGACGATGGTCATTACCCACTACAGTATCGTGCCGATCGATGCTCCGTGGGCGATGGGATTTGGGGTGCTGCTGAGTTTCGCCTCGTTTCGCCTGTTTGATATTTGGAAGCCGTCTACCATCGGCTGGATTGATCGTGCAGTCCGTGGCGGGGCCGGTGTGATGCTGGACGATATTTTGGCAGGTTTGGCTGCGGGTTTGCTCAATGCCTTGATTGTGTCGGCGCTGTTCAGCCAAATACGATAGAATGACACCGCCAAAAAATAGGAGCATGCTGTGGCCGTTGTCCCCTGTACCCATTGTCAGTTGACCTTTGATGCATCGGTGATGATTACGGAGCAAGAAGGGGATACAACACGTTACTTTTGCTGTAAAGGATGCCAGGGGGTTTATCATTTGCTCCAATCCGACGGTTTGGAGAGTTTTTACGACAAACGGGGCAAGCAGACTCTGGATCCCGCCACCCGGAAGACCAATGAGGATCTGGAGCGGTTCGACCTTGAAGGATTCCGCAAAAAGTATATTCGCATGACCCCCGACGGTTTCAGTGAAATCAATCTGATTATCGAAGGGATCCACTGCTCGGCCTGCGTCTGGCTCAATGAAAAAGTCCTGCACCAAACCGACGGGATTGTCGAGGCGACCATTAACTATTCCAACAACAAGGCCCGTGTGGTCTGGGATGATGCGCAGTTGCGCCTATCCGAAATTATCGAAAAAATTCGCGCCATCGGCTACAACGCCTACCCCTACGACCCCCGCCTACAGGAAGAACGTGCCATCAAAACCCGCAACGACTACTACACCCGTATTCTGGTCGGAGTATTCGCAACGATGAATATTATGTGGATTGCGGTCGCCCAGTATGTTGGCTATTTCAGCGGCATTGAGTCTCGGTTCAAAAATATCCTCAATATTGCCGAATTTGCTTTGGCGACTCCGACGCTCTTTTACAGCGGGTGGATCTTTTTTCGGGGCGCTTATTACGGGCTCAAAAATCGCTTTGTCAATATGGATTTGCTGGTCGCCGCCGGGGCAAGCCTCGCATATCTCTACTCTATTTATGCGATGATCACACTTCGGGGGGAAGTCTATTTTGACTCCACCACGATGATCGTGACGTTTGTGCTGGTGGGCAAGTATCTTGAAGTCTTGAGCAAAAAAAGGGCTGCCGATACCCTCGATCGGATCATTGGCACCATGCCGACCGAAGCCACCGTGATGCGTGGGAACGAAAAAGCCCTGGTGGCAATCGAAAACATTGAGCCGGGCGATCTGATCGAAATCAAACCCGGGGAGAAAGTCGCGCTTGACGGCATCATCGCATCGGGTGCGGCGTTGTTCGACGAGAGCACCCTGACTGGCGAGAGCGAACCGGTGCTGCACCGCGAAGGGGATTCGCTTCTCAGTGGTACGATCTGTCTCGACTCCGTGGTGCGTTATACGGTGACCAAGCGGGCCGACGAATCTCTGCTGCACACCATTACCGAACTTTTAAGCGACGCGATCACCAAAAAACCCCGCATCGAACAGCTGGCCAATACCATCTCAGGCTGGTTTTCACTGGCGATTCTCTCGATTGCCTTGTTGGCTTTTGGTAGTTGGTGGTATTTCGGCGGGGAATTTGAGCGGGCACTGATCGTGGGCATTTCGGTGATCGTGATCGCGTGCCCGTGTGCGCTGGGTCTGGCCACGCCGATGGCCACGTTGATCGGCATTTCTCGCGCTGCCAAGCGTGGCATATTGTTCAAGGAAGCAAGCCAGCTCGAAACCATTGCCAAAAGCGACCTGCTGGCCCTGGACAAAACCGGCACCCTTACCGAAGGGGCGCCCGGCGTGATCCGCATCGAAACGTTTGACGGTTTCGACCCCGAAGCACTCCTGGCACTGGCGGAGAGTTCCGATCATCCTGTCGCACGGGGTATTGTGCAGTATCTTGCAGATCATTACGATGCCCTTCACGCTCCCACGCTCCAAATGATCCACAGCATCCCGGCCAAAGGGATCACAGCCCAATACCAGGGAAAGCGCCTCGTGGGCGGCAATGCGGCCCTGATGACCCAATATGGCATCGCGTGTGATGCACAGGGTGATCATACGCTCTTCTGTTTTGCCATAGACGATCAACTGGTAGCCCGTTTTGCGTTGCGCGACCGCCTCAAACCCGGCGCAGCCGAAGCGGTCAAAGCAATCCGGGATCTGGGGGTTCGGGTGGTGATGTTGACCGGCGATCACGAAGCGACGGCACGGCGCATTGCCGATGAGGTTGGGATCGACGAATACCATGCCGCACTGTTGCCGACCGACAAGGCAGCAACCATCGATCGCTACCATGCAGAAGGACACATTGTCGTGATGGCAGGCGATGGGATCAATGATGCCATTGCGTTGGCCAAAAGTGATATCGCCATTGCCATGGGGAGCGGCGCCGACATTGCGATCGAGGTCAGTGATGTTGTTGTACTTGAGGATCGTCCCCAAAATATAGCCGATGCCTATGTCATCGGACGCCGAACATTTCGGGCGGTCAAGCAAAATCTCGGCGCATCGATCCTCTACAACATGATCGCCGTTCCTTTGGCCGTGGCGGGTAATGTCAATCCGCTGGTGGCTGCTTTGGCGATGAGCCTCAGTTCGCTTTTTGTCGTCGGCAATTCCATGCGGATTAAACTCAAAGGAGCTGCATCATGAGTTCAAGTATTTTGGCGCTGATGATCGGTGCATCGACTTTTTTGGGTGCTTTGGGGCTGGCAGCACTCATATGGGGAATCAAAACCGGCCAATTTGACGACCAGGCCAAGTTTCTTGACGGAGCACGTTTCGACGGCGAAGAGGAACTTCGGGATGCGGTCATGATGGAAGAAAAAAAGCGTGCCGCCAAGGCAGAGCGCGAAAAAAACTACCGTCCGGTTGATTGAGGAAGAGGGGAAATGATTTGTATTTTTGACTGTGAAACAATCCCGGATGTTGATCTGATACGCGCAACCTTTACGACGCATGCCGAAGACGATTTGGCAAGCACCCGGGAGGCACTGGCACAGTACGAAGCTGAGAAAAATACCACATTTCTTCCGCTTCCGTATCATAAAGTCGTCACCATTTCGGCTGTCATTGCAGATGAATTTGGCCGCTTTATCAAAGTAGGGGATTTTGGCAACGGCAAGGACGATGAAGAGAGCATTATACGTCATTTTTTTGGTTTTGTCGAAGAGAAAAATCCCAAACTGGTCTCATTCAACGGCCGGGGGTTTGATATGCCGATGCTGTTGATCCGCGCGATGAAATATGCCATAGCTTTTCCGGCGTGGTTCGATCAGAACAATCCCATGCTCAACAAAACAAAATGGGAAAACTACCGGCAGCGTTTTGCCGAAGGATTTCATCTCGATTTGCTCGATTCGATGGGGAGCTTCGGCGCGGTACGCAACCTCAAGCTTGATACCCTCTGTACCATGGCAGGCATGCCGGGGAAATACGATGTGCACGGCGACCAGGTGCTGGATCTCTACTACGACGGAAGGCTGGACCGCATCAAAGAATACTGCCAGTCCGATACCCTCAACACATATTGGCTCTATCTCAAATACGCATTGCTGCGGGGCGATCTTACGCGGGAGGATTACTACAGCTTTCTTCAGACGATGCAGGCGAAATTACCGCCGCTGGGGTACCATCAGCCCTTTGTCAACGCGATCCAAAAAGAGCTGGAATCGACCCAATAAGCCCTATTTGGATATAATCTACATTATGTGTGCGAGGTGAAAAATGAGAAAGTATCGAGGCAAACTATGATTGGAATTGTGGATTACCGCATGGGCAATCTGGGTTCGGTGATGAATGCTTTTCATGCTGTAGGCGCTCAGGCTGAATTGGTGCGCGACCCGGACAAGCTGGCCACGTATGATCGGTTGACCCTCCCCGGCGTCGGCGCATTTCCGGATGCCATGCAGAGCCTTGAC
>CAZRUT010000013.1:0-11303 GCA_964603215.1 uncultured Nitratifractor sp. | reverse complement strand
CGACTCGGTGTCGTTGTCGAGGCCGGTTTGTCGGGCTGAGTCCCGGGGGCCTTGGTCGCCGGTACCGTTGCCGACACCACGTGTGTCGGGGCAACCACAGGAGCCGAACGGGCGGGCGTCTCCGCGGGGGTCGCGTTTGCACTGTGCGCCAAAGTGGCATTGTGTTCAGCTTGTGGCGGCTGTACATAGGGAAAGAGATAATTAAATCCGACCAATATGGCAAAAGAGAGTACGAGTGCGAGCATCAGTCGCTTATTGAGATCCATCTGTTCCAATGTAAATACCTTGTTGTGTTGATGTCAGGAAAATATCAAATTATTTTTGGATTGGGATTATACCGATGTTTTGCTTAGTCACGCCTCAAGCTTTGGGGAGTGCACCTGCACGGCGGAGGGCATGGCGGATCGCCCGGTGCACGGTCGCAAAGGTTTCGGTCAGCAATGGGGCTTTGGCGACCCAAACATACCGGCCGGCCGGCAATTGATCGGAAAGTGTGAGAAAATGGGCGCGCAGAAGACGTTTTGCACGGTTGCGCCTGACCGCATTGCCCACCTTTTTTCCGGCAACGAATCCAATCCGTTTTCGGGAGTGGTCCTTGCGGAAAAATAGGACAAAAAATGGCGTGTGCCATGTGGTATCGGCACGCCGATAGACTGCATCAAAATCGCGCGATGTTCGGAGGGGTTCGCACTCTTTTAGACGGCCAATTGTTTCCGTCCTTTGGCGCGGCGGGCATTGATGATTTTACGGCCGTTTTTGGTTTTCATGCGGGTTCGGAAGCCGTGGGTGCGCTTGCGGGGGGTGTTGTGGGGCTGATAGGTTCGTTTCATGCTTGAGATTCCTTGGGTGATGACCGCACGACACGGCGGGCGAATTTAGGTCGCAATATTATCGAAACGCTCCTTAAGGGCACCTAATGATGCAGGATGCCCCACACGGAGCCGGCGCAGCGGGATTAGACCGGTCGGGTTTCTCCATGGCCGTAAATCATATATTTGTATGTGGTCAACTCGTTGATCCCCATGGGACCGCGGGCATGAAGTTTGTTGGTCGAAATGCCCACTTCGGCGCCGAAACCGAACATACCCCCGTCGGTAAATTGTGTGCTGGCATTGAGGTACGTGCATGCCGAATCGACCGTATTGAGGAACCGTTCGGCCGTGGTGACGTTTTCGGTCAGGATTGCATCGCTGTGCCCGGAGCCGTACCGGGCAATGTGTGCGGTCGCTTCATCGACACCGGAGACGACCTTGATTGCAAGGATGTTGTCAAGATATTCGGTCTCCCAGTCGGCGTCAGTGGCCGGAGCGATCGGGATGATTGCGCGGGTCGCCTCGCATCCGCGCAGCTCGGTTCCGGCGGCATCAAATGCGGTTTTGAGTGGCGGCAAAATGCTCGGCGCGATGGCCGCATCGACCAGCAGAGTTTCCATGGCGCCGCAGATGCCGGGCCGGCGGGTTTTGGCATTGAGGCTGACGCGGAGGGCCTTGTCGGCATCCGCATCACGATCGATGTAGGTATGACAGAGCCCTTTGTCATGCTTGACGACGGGAACGGTGGCATGTTCGGATACATAGCGGATCAGAGCCGCCCCGCCCCGGGGAATAATCAAATCGACATAGGCATCCTGTCGGATCAGTTTGGCAACCCCTTCGCGGGAGCTGTCCGGCAGAAGAGAAATCGCTGCGCGGGGGAGGGCGTTGGCCGATAAAACATCCTGCAAAACAGCGGCAATGGCCCGGTTGGAGTGTTCGGCTTCTTTTCCTCCTTTGAGGATGGCAATGTTGCCGCTTTTGAAACAGAGTGCTCCCACATCGGCGGTGACATTGGGGCGGGATTCGTAGATCACACCGATGACGCCGATGGGGACACTGACTTTTTCGACTTTGAATCCGGCATCGGTGATCCAGCCGTCCAGCACACGACCGACCGGCTCACGCAGTGCGGCGATCTGGCGAAGGGAGTCGGCCATCGCCGTGATGCGCTCCGGATCCAGCATCAGGCGATCCCGAAGCGCTGCATTGAGCCCGTGCGCATCGGCATAAGCCATATCGCGATCGTTGGCTGCAAGGATGGCATGATGCTGTGCGTCCAGTGCGTCGGCCATTTCCATCAAGATGGCCCGCTTGCGCTGCCCGTCCAGCGTGCTCAATATCGTTCCGGCACTTTTGGCCTGTTTTAAAAAATCGATCATGGGTGCCCTTTGTCCAAAAACTTTCCCCATTTTATCAAAATCGATGTTAAGATAAAAACATGTATAATAAGCTACCAAGAATGACAGAGTTCTACTAAAAGGTTGGGTATCCATGAAAAGTCATGTGCGAGTTGATACGGCCGATACCACCCAGGATACCTATCCGCTCGCCGACAGTGCCTTGTCATTTTTTTACGCTTCACTTCCGTACATACTGATCGGGCAATGGGTGAGTGCCATGCTGCTTGCGGTACTGATGTATGGATCCGTTCCCTATTATTATATTATTGTCTGGCTGGTGCTGCACGGGTTGATTGGCGTGTACCGTCTGGTTCAGTACCGTCTGTTTCGTCGGGCCAGCGAAGAAGAAAAGCAAATCTACGGCCCCACATGGCTGGACCGATTCTATGCGGATGTATTACTGAGTGGTCTGGCCTGGGGCGCTATGGCGTTTCTGATTTTCCCCTTCGTAGGCGCGGTCCAACAGATGATTGTGCTTCTGTATGTGACCACGGTTGGGTTTGGTTCCATGGCGGTGATCGCCTCCAAGCGGAACGTGCTGCTGATCTATACGGCGCTGGTGTTTTTCCCTGTGATTGTTCGCCTGTTTCTCTGGGGAGGGCCGGCACATCAGACACTGGCATTTTCAGAATTGGTTTTGGTGCTGATTATGCTGTTGACTGCCTATTATTACGGGGACATCATCCGGACGACCCTGGCGACGGCACACCATTACAAAACGATGAATCCTGTGGATGAGCGGCTCAATGAGTCTTTTTTCTCCCTGCTGGAGCGGGCACCGGTCGGCGTCTTCCGTTTTGATCAGCATCTCGTCATCAAGGAGATCAATGCACCGTTCAGAAAATTGAGCGGCGCCGAAAAATCGAGTGATATCGTAGGGCATCCACTCAAAGATATCTGGCCGGATGCTATTGTTCTGGAGAAGCACCAACGGGTTTTGACGGGCGTCAGTGACCTTTATCAAGGCGCCCTGGATGCTACGGTGTTTGGCCGTGATACCCTGCATGTCCGTCTGGCAACGTCTCCGGTATACGACGATGATCAGGAGATTGTAGGGGGCATTACCATCATCGAAGATATTGCATCCGAAGTGCAAGCCAAAAAAGAGTTGGCGCGCCTCAAACACTACGATACCCTGACGGGTATTCCCAATCGCACGCTGCTGCTCCAGCATATCGGCATGGCCGTCGATGTCAAACTCCATACCGGCATCTTCGGAGGGCTGCTCTTTTTGGATATTGACCATTTCAACAATATCAATCGAACATATGGCCAGAAAACGGGGGATATTATCCTCAAAAAAATTGCCAAAAAACTCGAAGAACTGGTTGGGACAAAAGGGACGGTAGCCCGTATTGGTGCCGATACATTTGCGATTCTGTTTCCGGTGCTGGACGAAGAACGGTCCGTGAGCCGGGAAAAAGTGTTGGCATTCATTACGGAACTCCGCACGGCCTTTGAAAAAGTGCTGGTTGTCGGGGAAGCCGACTACCATATCAGCTTTACAATCGGGGTGGCCATGTTTGATACCAATGTCGAGACCCCGCTGGATATTTTGCGCCATGCCGAGAGCACCATGATTGATGCCAAAAATGCTGCACGGGGAACCGTCCGATTCTACGAAGCTGAACGCGATGGGGTGGCGCTGATGGATATGGCCATTGCCAACGACATTTACAAGGCAATCCGCAACAACGAATTTACAATGTATTATCAGCCGCAGCAGGATATCCATACCGGCATCCTGACCGGTGCGGAATCGCTGGTGCGCTGGAATCATCCCCGGCGCGGAGCGATCTCTCCGGCACTGTTTATTCCGATTGCCGAAGAGTCGGGGGCCATTATCCGCCTGGAGGAATGGATTTTTGAGCAAGTATTCAAAGACATGCGGGTCATGGCCAGCGCGTTGGTGGAGTTTCCCCTCAATTACATTGCGGTCAATGTCAGCAGTTCCCATTTTCTCCAGCCAAATTTTGTCGAAAAATTTGTCCAGCTGGTCCACAAACACCGTATCAATCCCCAATGGGTCAACATCGAAATTACCGAGAGCGGCATTATGAGCAGTATTGATGAAGCGATCAATCGGATCCGGGAACTCAAACGGCTGGGGTTTGGTTTTTCCATCGATGATTTCGGTACGGGGTACTCCTCGCTGACTTATCTGAAAAAGCTGCCGGTCGATATCATCAAAATCGACCGTTCGTTTGTCAAAGATGCCGACCGGGACGAGGAAGATCGGCTCATTGTCGAATCGGTGATTGAAATCAGCCGAAGGTTTGGCTTCAAGGTGCTGGCCGAAGGAATCGATCGCCAGGAAACACTCGATTATTTCCGAAGTACTTCATGTAAAACATTCCAGGGGTATCTCTTTTACAAGCCGATCAGTATGGAGGAATTTATTCAGCTGATTTAAGTGGTGTGCGGCGGGCGGTTTTTTTCGCTGATTGCTTCGTAAAAAGCTTGGCAACGTCAACAGAATGATTGTGATTGACTTCCTGCAGGTAGGCGTGGAGGGTTTGTATTTCTTTGTCGGTCAAAAAATAGCGCGGCATAACCCCGGATCCCTTGCGGACACTTTGGCGAATCTGCTCCAGTGTGGCGTGGCGAATGTCTGGCCCGCGGATGGTCCGGATCTGCCCCTGCCGATCGGTGTATGCGGCAATGATTTTTCCGGAACCAGTGTCACCATGACATGCTGCGCAGCTGGCGCCGTGCGGGTCGCGGTAGAGCATTTGCCCGTACTCAAAATCCGTAATGAAGTCTTCGCCCACTCCGGCAACGGTAACAAACAAAAGAAAAAGAAGCCGCGCATGCAATGGAAGCACCCCACTAAAGAATTTTCGATATAATACCCAAATCTTATCGCAGCTTTCCTGTTAAAGGTGCTGCATTGCAAAGAAGAACGATGCAATTAATCGATGGAAAAGCCTTGGCCGACGCGACACGATCCCGTGTGGCCCGGGAGGTGGAGCAGCTCAATCAGGAAGATGAAATCGTCCCGGGATTGGCGGTGGTGCTTGTGGGCGATGACCCTGCCAGCCAGGCTTATGTCAGGATGAAGGCCAAAGCGTGCAAAGAGGTGGGGTTTTATTCCATTGTCCACGAGATGCCCGATACCATCTCCCAGGAAGAGATCATCGGTACCATCAAAATGATGAATGACAATCCCCGAATCGACGGCATCCTTGTCCAGCTTCCGCTGCCGCCACACATCGAGACGGATGCCATCCTTGAAGTGATTGACCCGGCCAAGGACGTGGACGGATTTCATCCGTACAATGTCGGCCGGCTCGTGACCGGACTGGATGCGTTTGCCCCGTGCACGCCGCTGGGGGTGATGCGGATGCTGGAGCATTATCATCTCGACCCGCGCGGCAAGGATGTCTGCATTGTGGGGGCGAGCAATATCGTCGGCAAGCCGATGGCATCATTGCTGCTCAATGCGGCTGCGACCGTGACGATTACCCATATCGATACGCGGGATCTTGCTGCCCATACCCGTACAGCGGATATCGTAATTGTCGGGGTGGGCCATCCCAATCTCATCCGGGCGGATATGGTTCGGGAAGGGGCGGTTGTGATTGATATCGGGATCAATCGGCTCGAAGACGGACGGCTGGTGGGGGATGTCGATTTTGATGCGGTCGCGCCCCGCTGCCGTGCCATCACGCCGGTGCCCGGCGGTGTGGGCCCCATGACCATTGCCATGCTGATGGAAAATACGCTCAAAGCAGCCAAAGCGAGAAAAACATTATGAAAAAAACGTTCCATCTTTTGTACCGATTCAGCAGCAGCTGGACGGGAACGATCATTATTGTACTGGGGCTGATTTTTTTCGTAGCACAATCGTTTGTAATCCCGAGCGGCTCGATGAAGCGCAGTATGCTGATCGGTGACTTTCTTTTTGTCAAAAAATTTGCCTATGGCCTTCCGCTGCCGGAATTGCCGTGGGTCGGGATGAAAATTTTTCCCGACCTGCACCACAATGGACATTTGATCGAAGGGGCACGCCCCCAACGGGAAGACATCATTGTGTTTTATGTTCCCAAGGACCGCAAAACCCATTTCGTCAAGCGATGCGTGGCGGTAGGGGGGGATGAGCTGCTCTATTATAACGGCCATTTGTTGATCCATATGCACGAAGGGGCAGCCTGGATGCGCACCCACTATCCGCAGGCCGCCATCGTGCATGCGTTGGGAAAAATGTGGCTGGACAACCCCTACCGTGCCCATTATCCCGGCATTCAGTATCAGCCAGAGTACGACAGCAATATTTTTATGCAGATGCTCTACCGCACGCGTGAACCCGGTGCGGTGGACATGAAGCCCGTCTATATCGATACCTTGGATATCCCAGCCTATACACTGGACGGGCGTCCGGTGAATGCGTTTTACCAAAAAGTAGAACCGGATCACTTTTACATGATCGGGGACAACCGGGACAATTCGGACGACAGCCGCTTTTGGGGACCGGTGCCATATGCACTGGTGATCGGACAGCCGTGGATGATCTATTTTTCCATGGAATATCGCAGCTATGATCGCGTACTCAACGGTCACGGGGGCGGACGGGATCACCAGGCATTGCGCAAAATTTGTGGCGCTGCGCTTCGTCTGGATTCTCCGGAATGCCATACCAAATGGGACAACCACCGTTATGCCGTACGCTGGGATCGGATCGGCCGTTCGGTCGCTGCGATTCAGCGGGAGGAGCCGGTCGATGATTGACGGACACATGCTGGTGATGCCGGCGTTGGTGCTGGCACTGGCGATTGCAATTATCGGCCATGAAATCATGCACGGTTGGGTGGCCTACCGGTACGGAGACACTACGGCCAGATCCCAGGGGAGGCTGAGCATCAATCCTCTGGTGCATATCGATCCCATCGGGACGATTGCAGTGCCGGCGCTGCTCTATTTTTCGGGCGCACCGTTTTTGTTTGGCTGGGCCAAACCGGTGCCGGTTGCCATGGACACGGTGATACGGCGTGGGGGATACGGTGCAGCAGTCGCTGTGGCGCTGGCCGGGATCACGTACAATCTTTTGCTGGCCGTATTGGCATCGACGCTGCTGCCGCTGATGGCAGAACCGCAGAGCATGATGGGAGCTTTTGTCCAAATCTTTCTTTACCAGCTGGTGGTGATCAATGTCATCCTGGCTGTGTTCAATCTCTGGCCGATTCCACCGCTGGACGGGGCAATGGCCCTGCGTTTCTGGGCAGCAAAAATGGGCTGGAGTGGTTTGGCTGACGGGATAGAGCGGCTGTATCCTTATGGCATGATCCTTTTGCTTGTGGTGATTGCCACTCCGATCGGCGACTATTTGTTTCGCCCGGCCGCCTGGCTGCTCAAGATGATTCTGTAGCATCCATATCTGATACAAAAAGGGGAAGACAGTGACCTGTTATATTGCGACCGACCATGCCGGCTATGCCGTCAAAGCGTACGTGATCGATTTGCTGACCCAGCGGGGGCATACGGCGGTCGATTTGGGGCCTGATTCGGCTGACCGGGTTGATTATCCCGATTTCGGGCGGCGTTGCGCCGAAGCAGTTCGGGACGATGCCGGCAGTTTCGGGATCGTCGTGTGCGGCACCGGAATCGGCATTTCCATCTCTGCCAACAAAGTCCCCGGGATTCGTGCAGCACTGTGCCATGATGCCTACACCGCCGCCATGGCACGCGCCCATAACGATGCGCAGATTTTGGCGTTTGGGGAGCGGGTTTCGGGTCGGGGAGTTATCGAGAGCATGATTGATGCGTTTATCGCAACCCCTTTTGCAGGGGGGCGCCATGCCGGGCGCGTCGCCAAAATCAATGCAATCGATGCTGATTATCGATGCTGAGATGCCCGATGGAGCATGTCGGCCCATAAACGAAGAAGGATGTTGATGCGTACCATGAAATTTTTTGTGTTGATTGCATTGTTGATCTTCATGGCGGTAGGGTATTTGATTTACGAGCAGTACCGCAACATGGAAATGACACAGAGCCAGCTGATGCAGAATGAAGGGCGTTCAATCGCCAACGTAACCGAAGCATTCCGCGCCACATATCAGCATGCCTTTCTTGCCCATGCAATCCCGCTTGATGACAAAACCATCCACCTGCTCCCCGTGATGACTGTGGATGCGATTTCGCAGCGTGTCTCGCAAAAAGCACATGGAGACATTCAGATACGAACGGTTTCGGATCGCCCCCGCAATCCCCGGCACATGGCCAACCCCTTTGAGAAAAAAATGATCACCTATTTTCGCCAGCACCCGGATATTGAGGATAAAGTCGTGCGCAATCGTACCGAACTGTTCTATCTCCGTCCGCTGCGCATCACCCGACGCTGTCTCAAGTGCCACGGAAAACGGCAGGAAGCGCCCCCATCAATTCGCGAACGCTACACCACGGCATACGGTTATCGTCTGGGGGATGTGCGGGGATTGATGAGCATACGGGTCATGCAGCGCAACGCCCTCAACAGCCTGATTAACAAGTTCAAAGAAGGTGCTTCGAGTACAGCGATGCTGTTTCTCCTCTTGCTCCTTGCCATTTATGCTTTGATTCGGAGGATGCAGGCCATGGAGCGCAATACGATGCAAAAAATGGAAAAGAAAATTGCCGAAAAAACCCAGGCCCTTGCCAAACAGAAAGATATTTTCGAAACGCTTTTTGAGAAATCGTCAGATGGGGTGTTTATTTTGGACAATCAGGAAGTGACCCAGTGCAATGAGAAAATTATTGAAATGCTCCGTTATGATTCCAAAGCCGAGTTGATTGGCAAGCGACCGGCACGCCTCTCACCCCCTATCCAGCCCGACGGGCGCGAATCGCTCGAAAAAGGGGATGAGATGGTGGCTCTGGCCCGAAAAAACGGTCATCATCAATTCGAATGGGAGCATGTGCGCAAGGGGGGCGAAACCTTTCTGGCCGATGTAACGCTGACACCGCTGGTGCTGGATGGCCGCGATGTGCTCTATGTTGTGTGGCGCGATATTTCCGAGAAGAAAAAGGCCGAAGAGAAGCTGATCGAGCAGAAAAAAGCCCTCCGCCACCAGGCGCACCACGACGCATTGACCAACCTTCCCAACCGGTCGTTGCTGCTGGATCGGCTGGAACAGGGGATCAAACGGGCCGAGCGGAATGGAACGATTCTGGCTGTTTTCTTCATCGATGTGGATGATTTTAAAAAAATCAATGATTCACTGGGGCACCATATTGGGGACAAAGTGCTGATTTCTGTGGCACAGCGGCTTTCGAAAATTATCCGTGGCGAAGATACCCTTTCGCGACTCGGAGGGGACGAATTTATGATTGTGGCCGAGTGTTCCATCCGTGCCCAATTTGTATCACGTTTGGCCAATGACATTTTAACCCTTTTTTCCGAACCGATTACCATCGAGGGCCATACCCTGCATATTACCGCCAGTATCGGCATTAGTTTTTACCCGCAGGACGCGACGGAAGTCAACGACCTTCTCCGCTATGCCGATGCCGCCATGTACCGTGCCAAAAACGAAGGAAAACACACATACCGGTACTATTCTCCAGAGATGACCCAATACCTGCTGGAGCGGGTCCAGATGGAAGAAGAACTTCGTCAGGCGATTGCGCGGGAAGAATTTATCGTTTATTATCAGCCTCAGTACGACGCCACCGATCGCAAAGTCACCGGCATGGAGGCGCTCATACGCTGGCACCATCCCGTCCGGGGGCTGGTGATGCCCGATGCGTTTATCCCGCTGGCCGAAGCAACGGGCCTGATTGTCGAGATCGATCGTTGGGTGATGCGGACGGCCATGCGCGAAGTACGCCAGTGGCGGGATGAAGGGATCGATACCGGGATGCTCTCCCTCAACCTCTCGGTACGGGAATTGATGAGCAGTTCGTTTGTTTCCCGGATTCAGGAGGAGATGCAGGCAGTTGGTTTCAAGCCGGAATGGCTGGAGCTGGAAGTCACCGAACGGGAAATGATGACCGATCCAGACAAATCCATCGCGCGGCTCAATCAGCTGAGCGCTCTGGGTATTGCAATTGCCGTGGACGATTTCGGGACCGGATATTCATCCCTCTCGTATCTCAAGCAACTGCCGGTGGACAAACTCAAAATTGACCGTTCATTTGTTCAAGGCGTGATGGACAACCAGGACGACGCCAGCATCACCAAGGCGGTCATCGCACTGGCCAAAAGTCTCAACCTTCATGTGACGGCTGAAGGAGCCGAAACCAGCAGTCAAGCTGATTTTCTTGTGGCCAACGGCTGCAGCAATATCCAGGGGTATTTTTTCGGAAAACCGATGCCGGGTCATGAGATGAAGCGGCAGTTTTGACGGACAGGGTGCGTGAACATGTCATTGTGACATACAATGCTTTGTGTACGCTCTATTGCGCTACACTGTCGCCATGAATACGCTAACGACACTCAAACATTACTTCGGACATGCGGGGTTTCGCCCTTTTCAGGAGACGGTCATTGATGCCATCCTGGCACGCCAGGATGTGCTGATGGTGCTGCCGACCGGTGGCGGAAAGTCCCTCTGCTATCAGTTGCCGACACTGCTGATGGACGGGGTGACTGTGGTCATCTCTCCTTTGCTGGCGCTGATGCACGATCAGGTGACGGCCCTCAACGCCAACGGCATCTCTGCGGGCATGATCAGTTCCATGCAGACACATGAAGCGATCGATACCGTATTTCACGGACTGGCGCACGGAATGATCCGTTTGCTGTATGTGGCACCTGAGCGCATCAGCAACGGATATTTTCTCGAACGCCTCAAAAAAATTCCGATCAATTTTTTCGTAGTCGATGAAGCCCACTGCGTGAGTGAATGGGGTCATGAATTTCGCGAAGATTACCGAAAACTTTCCGTATTGCGCACCCATTTTCCCGAGACGCCCGTCGCAGCATTTACCGCCACGGCTACCGATCGGGTCGAGCAGGACATCGCATCGCAGTTGGTCTTGCGCAATCCGGTTCGGGTACGGGGGAGCCTGTTTCGGGAGAATCTGACCCTCCGTGCTACCCACCGGCTCAAGGACGGCAAAGCGAAACTGCTTGCTTTTCTGAAAGAACATACCGGTAAAGCGGGGATAG